>JAFPKH010000307.1:0-8195 GCA_017424825.1 Treponema sp.
TGCCACGCATCAAGCAGGCTCATTCTACGGGAAAAATAGATTCAATCTGGGCGGCACGTAAAAACGGAAAGAAAACGCTTCTCACGTTCAAGGGAATCCCGAACACACCGAACTGGATCGTGGAATTCCTCCTTGACGAAAAAGAGATAGACATATCCACTTCATCAGTAACATGGATTCTTATAGCAGGAAGCACGGTGTTCACGACAACCCTCGTCATATTGATTTCCGTTCTGCTCGTAAAGGCACTCAAGCCGCTCAAAGTAGTCCAGAAGACAATCAACGACATTGCGGAAGGAAACGCTGACCTTACGAAGAGAATCCAGCTTCAGCACCTGAAGAACGATGAAGTGGGAAAAGTCGTAAACGGATTCAACAAATTTGCATCAAAGCTTCAGGACATAGTGAAAAACATAAAGCTTTCAAAAGTGGAGCTGATCAGCACGGGACGCAGGCTCAACACAAGCACAGAAGACACGGAGGTTTCCATTTCCCAGATCATCCAGAACATCGAGACCATGGGAAACCAGATCAGCACGCAGACGAATTCCGTAAACCAGACGGCAAGCGCGGTCAACCAGATTGCATCGAACATAGATTCGCTTAACCGGATGATCGAAAACCAGACGGATTCAGTGGAACAGGCTTCATCAGCAATCGAAGAGATGATCGGAAACATAAATTCCGTAAACAACTCGGTCACAAAAATGTCGGACGCATTCGAAGACCTTGAGCAGAAGGCAGTGACGGGCATCAAAAAGCAGGAAGACGTTGACCACCTCATAAAGACTATAGAGCAGGAATCACAGACATTGCAGGAAGCGAACTCCGTCATTTCAAGCATCGCCGAGCAGACCAACCTCCTTGCAATGAACGCGGCAATCGAAGCAGCCCACGCAGGTGAAGCAGGAAAGGGATTTTCCGTTGTTGCGGATGAAATCAGAAAGCTTTCGGAAACATCTTCACAGCAGTCAAAGACAATCGGAGACCAGCTCAAAAAGATTTCAGAAACCATTTCAAGGATCGTTCAGGCTTCAACCGATGCAGGAACGGCTTTCGGAACTGTAACTCAGGGAATCAACGACACTACGACGCTCGTAAGGGAAATCAAGAACGCCATGGTAGAACAGAGTGCCGGTTCAAAGCAGATTTCACTTGCACTCAACAACATGAACGACAGCACTTCCGAAGTACGCACGGCTTCGCTTGAAATGTCAGAAGGAAACAAGGCGATACTTCAGGAAATAAACCAGCTTCAGGAAGCCACGGAAAGCATCAAGGACGGCATGGATCAGATGTCGGGCGGAGCTTCAAAAATCAACGAAACCGGAAGCCTCCTCACAAGCCTGAGCGACCAGATGAAAGATTCCATAGCGAAAATCGGAAATCAGATCGACGAATTTCAGGTTTGACGGTGGTTGTTGAAAAAAATTCGTCTACCATATAAAATAGACGAATTATGATTAAAGCCACCGGATCACAGATTATTATCAAGCTTTTGGAACTGCACGGAATCACCACCGTTGCAGGAATTCCCGGAGGGTCAATCCTTCCGCTTTATGACGAGCTGAACAGAAGCTCCATACGCCACATCCTCGTAAGGCAGGAACAGGCAGCTGGATTCATAGCGCAGGGCATGTCACGCACTACCGGAAAACCGGCTATCTGCATGGCAACTTCAGGGCCTGGTGCAATGAACCTTCTTACGGCTGTCGCAGATGCAAGGTGTGACTCAGTTCCAATCATCGCAATCACAGGGCAGGTGAACACTTCATTGATCGGAACGGATGCGTTTCAGGAAGCGGACACTTTCGGACTTTCATTTCCTATAACAAAACATTCCATAATGGTAAAAGACCCCCTTGAACTTCTTGATGCAATCCCGGAAGCATTTTCAATTGCAGTGAGCGGAAGACCGGGGCCGGTTCTCATAGACGTTCCGCGTGACGTTCAGACAAAGACCGTTGAATTCGAAAAATGGCCGGAAATCAAATCCGTAGGCGACTCAAAGCACTCTGAATTCGCAAAGAGATTCCTTACTCCTGAATCAGAAATTCCAGGAATCATCTCGCAGATGGCCGACATGCTGCTTTCGTCAAAAAAGACCGTCCTTTATCTTGGAGGCGGATGCAACAACCCTGAAACGCATGACGCAATAAAAGCTTTCCTTTCAAAATACAATGCCGCCGTCGTTTCCTCGCTAATGGGAATTGGAGCCGTATCAAAGCTTTACCCGGACAATTTTGCAATGCTCGGAATGCACGGTTCATACTGCGCGAATCTTGCGATGCATGATGCCGACGTAGTTCTTGCAGCCGGAGTGCGTTTTGACGACAGGGCCACGGGACTTATAAAAGAATTCTGCCCGAATGCAAAAATCATGCACATAGACGTTGACGCCGCGGAAATAAACAAGATTCTTCCTGCATCCCTTTCTTTGACCGGTGAAGTTGAAACTGCCTTCCCTCTTCTTACTGAATGCATAGCAAAAAAATCAGCGGACGCAAAATCAAGTGCGGAAGGAAAAGCAAGGGAAGAATGGCTTTCAAGCCTGCGCAAAGTTTTTTCAGAGACGCAGGGCTTTGAGCTTGGAAGGAACGCATCAGTACCTGAATCATCAGTGAATCCGCGCAAGTTCATAAAGGAAATCCCCGGCATGGCACAAAAAGCAGGAATCAGCCCGGACTCAATCATAGTGACCACGGACGTAGGACAGCATCAGATGTGGACGGCACAGTACTATCCTGTCACAAAGGCACGTCAGCTCCTTACAAGCGGCTCCCTCGGAACCATGGGATTCGGTCTTCCCACGGCATTGGGTGCGGCTCTTTCAAACCCTGATAAAAGGATCGTATGCATAAGCGGTGACGGAAGCATACTCATGAACGTACAGGAATTTGCAACGCTTTCAGAAGAGAACCTTGACGTTACCGTTTTCGTGCTTCAGAACGGAAGCTTGGGCATGGTCAGGCAGCAGCAGCAGTATCTTTTCAACAAAAACTACAGCGCATCGGAATTCAAAAAATCCCCTGACCTTTTGTCCATAGCATCAGGATTCGGAATCGATTCAATAGACGCAAACGCAGAGCCGGACTGGTATAAAAAAGCATTTGCACCGGGACCGCATTTCGTACTGCTCAGGATCGACATGGAAGAAAACGTGCTTCCTTTCGTTTCTGCCGGACATGCAAACATAGATTCAATCAGATAGTTTTCAGAGACGCGCGAAAAAATGAACATCGTCTTCTACAGCTCAAGCTCGAACATTTTTTCAGGAGAGGAAAGGATCATAAAAACCTATCCCCTCCGCCGCGACTGTTTTGACAGCCTGGCACTCGAATACCCGGAACACAGATTTTCGGTCGTAACGCAGATGCCGGGCTCTTTTCTGCTCGACATAAAATCAAATGATATAGAAGAAAAATCGGAGCTTGTTTCATACACGGTCACCGAAAAGATTTCCGCAACGGAATTTGCAGGCGTGATATTGGAGAAAAATCCAGATATCGCAATAGCAATGACTTTCTGGACTCCGCCGTATGACTGGATGGGACTGAAAGATTCGATGATTGCCGACGAGCTTAGAAAGCATGGGGTTGACGCAGTATGCTCTCCACAAGAAACCCAGCTGATCTGCTTCGACAAAAAAAACACCGCTGATTTTCTGAACAAAAACGGATTTCCCTGCCCTCCTTCCGTTTACGTGCACCATGAATATTTTTGGGCCGAACGCGGGAACAAATCGCTTCTCACGAACAACTACAAGGATTTCATACTTTCAGAAGTCGCTGCAATGGATTTTCCGGTGGTAATAAAAGACTGCGTAGGATTGAGCTCATACGGAATGGAAGTTGCAGTTTCATACGCACAGGCAGTGCATTATCTGAAAAACGGGCGAAACGTTTCCGACAGGCTGGTTGAAAAATACATTGACGGCCTTCATTTCGGAGCGGAAATCTACGGAAGGAAAGGTCATTACAAAGTGC
Organism: Treponema sp.; assembly: GCA_017424825.1. Taxonomy (GTDB): domain Bacteria; phylum Spirochaetota; class Spirochaetia; order Treponematales; family Treponemataceae; genus Treponema_D. The sequence continues at coordinate 3,987 of JAFPKH010000307.1, forward strand.
TTCCTCCCATGATTTTTTCGCTTAACCGCTACGGCATAACAAGCCCCAAGCTAAGCATAAAGGCAGGTCCCGTGGTTTCTGACAAACTGGACACAAGCGGGCTGATTTCCATGCTCGGAAAACTTGCGGACTCGCTCGGCATTGACGGATCGGCACAGGTTGACCTTGTTTTCAGCGGCGGAAAATGGTTTGTAATAGAAATAAATCCGCGTCTTTCAGGAATGAGCGAAACTTATGCGGCGGCCATGGGAAAAACGCTCCTTCAAGTGATGGTCGAAACCGCACTCGGACATGCCGGAGAACTACCCGAACCGGATTCTGCATGCAACTTCAAGCTGCCGCTCCTTTCCGACAGGCAGATTGAAAGGCTTACGGAACTTCCGCAGATAAAATACCTACACCAGCACAACAACAAGGGCGCAAAACAAGAGCGTGAAAAAGGATACTGCGAAGCCGTTGTAAAAGCAGAAGACGGAAACCTACTTTCAGCACTTGAAAAAACACGCTCGGAGATCCCGGAAATCTTTGAAGGACAGGTCTGGGAGAACATAAAAGGATTACTTGATTCAGATTTTTTTTTACAAGGCCATTGACAAACTTAATTAGTTAGCATATACTAACCACGTTAACAGCGAATATAACAGGGGTGCATAACGTATTCTCCTTACACAGCTCCCTTGAGGAATGATGCACCCCTGTTTTTTTTTATAAAAATCTGTATAATCTTTTGCATGGAAAACACACTTACAATCTATACTGACGGCGGATGTTCAGGAAATCCAGGACCAGGCGGATGGGGCTGCGTGATAATCGACGGGCAGAACATAACCAAGCTGAGCGGCGGCAACGGAAACACGACCAACAACAGGATGGAACTTTCCGCTGCAATAAACGCACTGGATGCTTCCGTAAAAAATCCCGAATGGAGGTCAAGGCACATCGAAGTCTACTCCGACAGCCAGTACGTAAAAAACGGAATCACTTCATGGATCAAAAACTGGAAGAAAAACGGTTGGCGCACGGCAGCAAAAAAGCCCGTCCTCAATCAGGATCTGTGGATTGAACTGGACGGACTTTACAATCAGCTCGACATAGAGTGGAAATGGGTCAAAGGCCATGCAGGAGTCGAATACAACGAAATCTGCGACCAGCTCTGCAAAATGGAGATGGACAAATTCCGCTGACCCCGGCTACTGAAGCTTGTATGATTCGGTATAATTGTACATTGCGTCTGCAAGCACTGCTTTTTTAAGCGCTTTGAGAGGCTTGGGCATTTCGGTGAAATTGAATTCGGCGGTGTAAAAATAAAAGCCGTCGTTTTCTTCAGTGTAAAAATCAAGGCTGCCCTTTATCTTTCCTTCCTGCCTGCATGTGAATTTCCGGCCTTTTCCGTCACCATAGCCGTTGCCGGACGGAACCGAATATACTTTGCCGGTAAAACCAGTGTAATCATCATTCCATTCGACAAAAGCATAGTACAGAACGGAAGACTCAGATTCTTGCGCGACAGGCTCCGTTTCCATAAAAACAATCTCATTCCCGTAGAAATTCAGCTGATACGCGTTCTGGTCGTCATGTCCTTCCATGTCCATTCCCCTTGCTGATTCAGGCGGAAGCTCCACAAGATTCAGCGTAAGGCCGTCAGAAGAAATGTCATAGCGGTAGCATACTACGGATTCCAAAAGCGCCCTTCCCTGCGACTCATAGCTTTTTTGGATTATATACTTGTAGTTTGACTTTGATTTTCCGTCGATTTTGAGGGAGCCTGATTCAATCATCCCGGAAAGTTCCTCGTCGATTCCAAGGCTGCGTTCTTCCACATATTCGTCCAAAGAGCGTGTGAGCTTTCCGTTCACATACAGATTTTCAGGGGAAATCCAAAGTTTTTTTTCATTGGAATCAAAACGGTATTCACCCGTATAATAGTCCGTGATTTCACCTTCGTTTTCTCCGTAGTAAAGCGCGCTCACGGAAATCATTCCATTATCACCGAATTTCAGGCGGCTTCCTTCGCTTAAAAAAGTCTTTCCCTTGAAAACATCTTCACCGCGGGATTCAGGAAGAGCAGGCCTAAAATATGAAAGCGGCCCCTTTTTGTTTTGGGAGCACGATACGGTCATAAATAAAACTGCGGCGGCAAAAACCGGTACAAGAAATCTTTTCATAAAAACCTCCAGATTTTTCAGCATTTCATATCAGCTGGGATCAGCTCCGTTCATCCATTTCAATTGGGGATATAGGATTTTCTGCGCATCCAGTACAGTCCCCGGCACAAGCCCAAGGAAGTCAGGCGCACGGATTATTTCCATGGAATATCCGCAAGTCTGTGAATCAGAAACCTTGTCAGTACAGATTGTCTTAAAAACAATTTCACCGGCATGGACAAGATTTATGTTGCGGGAACCTTTTTCCCTGTCAAAATCATAAAGAGCGGCATGAAAGCTTCCGTCAGATTCAACCATCACGCCGCCGATTGCACGGCTTTTTTCTTCACCGGGCTTCCTTATGAAAATGCAGTCCGCACCGACCGAAGCAGTGCCGTCAAAATCAGCTGATGAAAAAATCAGGGACGGAGCGAAAATCCATGAATCTACGTCATGGGGTTCCAGAAGAATTCCGTTTCCTTCAATGGTCACGCCGAAAGATTCTATTTCATAAAGCCTCCGGTCAACATAGGAATACATCCTGTCATACACCAGATTTTTCCAGTCACCTTCTTCAAGAGAAACGGAGTCCATTGCCTCAAGGATTCTTCCAGCGCATTTTTCTGAAAGGAAATCCACCATGTCAAGCGAAAGCGTTTTTTTGTCTTCCCCGCAAACAAGGGCAGTGCGCTTTATATAAAGCTGATTTTTTTCTCCGTCGAACGAATAAGAAGCGTTCCATGAAAGGTCGAGCGAAAAAAATTCATCCACAGGGAAACGTTCAGTAACCGTAAGATTCTGTGCGTCATAAAAATCAAAGGCAAAGGTGTATTCATCACCGGAAACGGCAAATGATTTTCCAGAAAGAAGATTTTCACCGGAGCTTTCAGGCAGCACGGACGAGTCGATTTTGTTTTCCCTGTCCCGGGCATAAACGGTTTCAGAACAATCATTCCCGGAAGCCTTGATTTTCAAAAAAGAAAAAAGTGCGACCGCAAATGCAGCAAGAACAGTCCAGATGATTATATAAAAAAAGTCTTTGCTCATAATTCCTCATTCCGACGCGATAGACTAGCAAAAAAAAGGGATGTTGTAAACAACCGTTTTTACTAAAAAAATCTACCATTTTAAAAGGCAGACACGGCCGTCCTTTGAATTTCTCCTGCGGCACTTTGCTTTTGAACGGAAAGGAAAATCCTGCATGACCGAGCTGAACGCAACCTCTTTTTCAAGGGAAAATGCACCGTTCATTTTTAGGATTTCCTCAGCGCTTTCAAATCCCCTTCCCCAGCGTGCATCCTTTACAGGGAATTTCCGGCTGAGCTTCGACATGGCCCAAGGCGACCAAAAATCGCTTATAAAATGACCCGACGGAAAAGAAATGTAGAGGATTTCCAAAAGCTTTTTCAGATGCCTTTCGGAAAAATGAAGGGAAAGTCCTTCCGCAACGACAAGAGGTTTTCTTTCTTTGTTCACGAAAACTGTCCATGAAGAGTCCAGTGCGCTTCCTTCAAGCTCCATGAACCGCTCGCCGCTTGAAAAAAAATTGCGCCTCTTTTCCATTACGGACGGAAGGTCAACGTCATACCAGAATATGTTTCCGTTGTCCACCCTTGAAAAAAGGTCGTCATAGCCGCAACCAAGGTTAATTACGGCTGCACCGGGATTTTCTTCTATATAATTCTTCACGGATCTTTCAATCAGCATTGAGGAAGCGGTCATGGTCTCATGCACGAAAAAATCATCGTATTTCCTGTAATCCAACGAAAGCTTTTCCACGGACGAAGCATAGTTTCCGCCTTCAATCCGGCTTTTTTTGCGGGACGATTCCGAGAAACGCACCGAAAGGCTTATCAAAGAGCTTTCTTCCGGACATTCTAGCTTATAAGACATACAAGGCCTCCTCCGGTCAATTATAAATTCACGGACATCTATTTTCAAGTATAGGACATTTCTAAAAATTAAAGTTTTCAGTGATTCAATATAGAAACCTTTTGCAATCAAAAATGTTATATATTATGGTAACTATTGAACCATGCTTTTTGGGCTGCCGTTATTGAGAAAA
>JAFPKH010000308.1:0-4813 GCA_017424825.1 Treponema sp.
AAGCCTTTACAATGGAACCGCCTGCAGGCTGCTGTTCAAGAATCGTTCCTTCATCACCAGGCAGATCTGAAAAACGCAAGCTGATTTTTGGATAAAGTTCCTTTACCTGCATATCGAACAAGGCGTTTACAAGATTCTTTCCCAAAACATTAGGAACCATGACTTTTTCTTCACCATGCACTGAATAGAAGAAAACAGCCAGACAAGTTCCGACCATAACTAAAAATGTAAGAATCATAGTTACGAAAAGAACCCAGCCGCCTTTGCCGAAGTTATGAATCAAATCACTGAAAGCAGTTCCGAATTTGCCCTTTTTCTTTGCTTTTTTAGGGGCTTCCGCTGAGACTGCCGCTGCTGATTCAGTTTTTTCCATCTCTACAGTTTCTTCTGCGGACAGATTTCTTTCGTTTTCAATAGTTTCGTCACTCATTCCTATATCCTACTATTTTTACAATTTTTTTTCTACTATATTCTACTCTAAAACGGTTCCAATGAAATTACGGGTTCCGTTCATAAAGGATTTATAATCCATGGCTTTTTTTGCCTGCCACTGCAGTTCCGTTGCTATCAAGACACCGTCTCCGGTCTGAATCAGTATGCCGCGCTGCTTGTTGTATGCCAGAACCGTTCCCGGCACCACACCAGTGTCTTTTGGAATCGAATTGTCCTGATATGCGATTTTTTCGGCATCACGGGCTTTTAGAATCCTCAGAGTCTGACCGTTGCATGTCGTAAAGCATCCCGGCCAAGGAGTATACGCACGGATTTTTGCATCGATGTTTTCCGCAGAATCACCCCATTTGATGCGTCCGTCCTCTTTTTTTATGACCGTACAATAGCTTGCTTCACCACGCTGCGGCTCACTGACCGGAAGCTCCTTGTGGCGTGCAATGTAGCGGAGGATTGTCGTTATTGAAATGGCACCGTGCAATGCAACCTCGCGCAAAAGGGATTCCGCAGTTTCTGTTCCTGTAAGAGTCCATTGCTGCTGGCTTAAAATATCACCCTCATCAATACCAAGGGCCATTTTTTGTATGCTGATTCCGGTTTCTTTGTCACAGTTCAAAATAGCCTGATTTACAGGTGTTGCGCCACGATATTTCGGGAGCAGCGAAGGATGCAGATTTATTCCTCCGTACTTGAACAATGAAAAAAACTTGGGACCAAGAATGTGTCCGTATGCAAAACAGATAAAAACATCGGGATGAAGGGACGCAATCTGATCACGCTCCTCCTGCTTCAAGTGTTCCGGCGTAAGGATAACGATTCCGTCATCACGCGCTTCGTTCCAGATTTGGGCATAATGGGCAACCTCTGTAGGAATCAAATCCCTATGGCGGCCCTGTGCAGACGGTGGATTTGTCAGCACCCCGACAATCTTGTACTGCTCTTCGGGAATAGATGAGGACATATAGCTGTCTTTCAGGATAAGTTCCAGTGCCCGCGATGAAGCTGCCGGACTTCCTGCATACAAAACCCTTAACATATTTTAGTTTCCGCTCTTTTTTGCGTTTTTTGCCGCGATTTTAGCTTCAAGACTGGCCTTTTTACGGGCTTTTTCCTCAGCTTTTTTTGCGGCACGCTCAGCTCTTTTTACGAACTGCTCTTCCGTTTTCTGCTTGAACCCCTCGTCGCCACGGTCAATATAAAGAACTCCGTCCAAATGGTCATTCTCATGCTGAATCACCCTTGCCAAAAGTCCGTCAGCTTCTTCAATGGTAAATGCTTTTCCATTTTCGTTCAGAGCAGAGACAGAAACTTTTGACGGACGCTTGATATTCTCATAAACACCGGGAATCGAAAGGCATCCTTCTTCATAATCAACCAAATCATTAGAAGTTTTTGTAATGACCGGATTGATAAAAACTCTTCTTACTTCATCATCGGCAATTACGACGAAAAACCTTTTGGCAATTCCAACCTGAGGAGCTGCAAGACCGACTCCGTTTGCAGAAATCATGGTTTCAAACATTTCGTTCAGTATGCTTCTAAATTCATCGTTTATTTCTTCCGGCTTTACGTTTTCGCACTTTTCCCTAAGAACTGATTCACCAAGCTTGTAGATTTTCATATTTCCTCCCATAAAACAAATTTTGCGCGGGGCATGTCCGTTTTTTGAACAAGCCCCCTGTTTTCTATTCAAGCCTAAGTCTGGCTGCTCTTGCATGCGCTGCCAAACCTTCTGCATCTCCGAGATGTCCGGCTGAAACGGCAGATTTTTTCGCACCTTCTTTGGAACCGTCAACACGAAGGCTCGTTACTGTTTTTATGAACATGCGGACAGAAAGACCGCCAGTAAATCTTGCACTCCCGGATGTCGGAAGCGTATGGTTAAGGCCTGCTGCATAATCACCGAAAACCTCAGCGGCTCCGTGACCGATGAAAAGCGAACCGTAATTGTGCACTGCCTTCTGGATTCTATCCCTTGCACTTCCGTCTTCCATGGCAAGCTCCAGATGCTCCGGTGCTTTCAGATTTGCAATTTCCGCCGCCTGATCGATATTTTCGGCAATTATTATGCGTCCGTAGGTATCTATGCTCTGGCGTGCAATCTGTTTTGTCGGCAATGTTTCAAGCTGCCTTTCGATTTCATCAGAAACTTTTTTTGCAAGCTCTTCATCATCAGTTACAAGAACCGGTTGAGCCACTACATCATGTTCAGCCTGCGCCAAAAGATCTGCGGCAACCCAAACCGGATTTGCAGAAGAATCAGCGATTATAAAGACTTCCGTTGGTCCTGCAATCATGTCTATGCCGACCGTTCCGTAGACCAGTTTTTTTGCTTCGGCAACAAATTTATTTCCAGGCCCGACTATGACATCGACTTTCGGAATGGATTCAGTACCGAATGCCATCGCCCCGATTGCCTGACTTCCGCCGCATGCATAGGCTTTTGTAACGCCGCAAATATATGCCGCCGCCATGATGTTTTCGTCAGCATATGGTTTTCCGTTCAAAAATGGTTTTGTCGGAATGCCGGTTCCGTTTTTTTCCGCCTCAGCCTTATCATCCGGGTGGACTCTCGGTGGCGTACAAAGGATTACTTCCTTAACTCCTGCCGCAACCGCCGGAACAACGGTCATAACCACGCTGCTGACCAGAGGAAAACGTCCTGCTGGAACATAGACTCCGGCTTTATCGACCGGAATGTTCTGCTGGCCTGTAAAAACTCCCGGTTCAAGCTCCACTTCAAAATTATCAAAAGACTCCCTTTGCCTTTTTGCAAATTTAAGCGCCAAATCTTTTGAATAGGTCAGCGATTCGTAAAGCTCAGGATTTTCAGACCGCATTTTTTCAGCGGCAGCCTTCAGGCATTCCATTGGTATTTCAAAAATTGAAGGATCAGACACGTCAAACTGGCTTGTATAATGATGCAGGGCTTTATCTCCATTGGTTCTTATGTCATTGAGAACCGCACGGACAGTTTCAATCCCGGCACCAAAATCACGCCCGGAAAAGAACTCTTTTTCTACATCAACAGCCTTTTGAATTTTTATCATATTTACCTCCAATGCAAAATTTCGTAGGACATTAGTATAGCACGGGACAAGGAGGATATTCAATCGACATGTTTTGCCAGATATACCTGCCAAAATATGCCGTCTGGAAAAAAACACCGGCATGGAGACATTAATAAGCATCCCCACACCGGATTTCATTTGTATTTCTAAGCTACTCTATAATCCATTTTTTGCCGTCGCTGCGTCCGAAGATTTCCGGCTGATACATACACTCGGCCGTTGCACTAGGTGTATTGTACTCACCCTTACGGACTGCCCTGAAGGAATATTCAACTTCCTGATGTCCGCGCGGGAAATAATCCCAGAAGTACTGGACGTCGCTGTTATAAATGCCTTCATAAGAAAGTCCCATGTTGTAATTGAATTCTCCGGTGCTTGAATCAATCGGGAGCGTACCTGTCGTTACGAATGCCGCGTTCATGATTTCACAGCCTGCCGGAACAGGAACTTTCAGTGCCACATAATTGCGGTTGCGCGTGGAAGAAATATATGCCTTCATCTTGTATGTCCTTCCGGAAACGAGCTTGTTCTCAGAAACGATCTCGCCTGTTTCGCCGTCCGTAATTTCTGTGAAAATACACAATCCTTCCTCGCGCGCAAACTGTTTTTCAGTCGGAACCGCATATTTCATGGATGCCGTGTAATAAAGTTTTCCGGTTCCTTTTTTGCTGAATTTAAGCGCAATCTCTTTGTCCCTTGGCATTGAGCTTACAGGCTGCTCATTGAATTTGAGCGTTGCTTCTGCAGGTTCTGCTCCGACCCCCTTGAAACTTCCTTCCAAGACAGATTTCTGGTTCAACAGAACTTCCGCCGTGAAATTCAAATCTTCAAGTTTGTTTGCGCGTATGTATTCATCAAATGCAGTGAGAACCCTTGCCGTAGCAGCTGTTGAAGTCCAATAACCGTTGCCTGACTTTTGGAGTGCCAAAAGCTCATAGACGATGTGCTGGATCGTATCATCATTCGGGTTGTTTCTTGAAAGCAGCTGGAGTGCCAGGGCATATTTTTCTGACGCATCATAGTAGATGGACCAGTAGCTTCCCAAATCAACGTCGTACAAATCTGCACCCTGAGTCGTAAGGGAAATCTTTTTCTTGAGCTTCATCACGACGTCGTTTTCTTTTTCCTTGTTTCCGAGATTGCTGTAGATAAGACCGCACAATGCCGTCGTCGCTGAATCAAGGTTGTTGGAAGAAGTGATTCTGTCAGTGAGCGTTTCGATTCCATCAAGCTCTGCAATCATACTTGCGGCATAAAGTTCATGCGCTGCATCATAGAGATTGTAAGAATAT
>JAFPKH010000309.1:0-3065 GCA_017424825.1 Treponema sp.
AAAATCAGGACGGACTTTTGAAGAACCAAGCCCCAAATCAAAAATGCAGGACTGGGGAACAATCGGAACGACGATATTTCCAAGATGGAAGCCCATGTTTTTTTCTTCCAGATATTTCATCGCACCGCTGGATGCTGAAAGACCATAGGCAGAACCACCCGAAAGCAAAAGAGCCGTAACAGACTGCTTGGCCGCAAGAGGCGTAAAAAGATAGGACTCCCGAGCAGCAGGCCCACCCCCGCTGATGTCGATTCCACAAGTGTTCGGCACATCAAAAACGATTGCAGTAACCCCGGTCATTGCATCGTAATCCTGCACATTTCCAATCCTGAATCCCCCGATGTCAGAAATGTTGATTTTTTTGATTTCCATAAATTTACTCCAGTTTATAAAGTTTAGGGCATTTCTATTTTTATGTTTAATTTTTGAAAGTTTACTTTAATTCTGTAAGCAGCTGAATAAGATATTCCCACCAAATCGGTGATGTAAAATTCTTTGTAAAACTTCCGGCAAAAAGAAATCGGCGCATCTCTTTTAGAAAAGAATCTTGTCCGTCCTTTATTTCAAGAATTCGCGAAGAAAATTTTTCATCATAATCAGAAAGTGAAATTTTTCTGTCAGAAAGTTTTTGCTCAAGCAAAGCCGGATTTTTACTGACATTTTTTCGTGAAAGCCAAAAAATATCCCATAAATCACGATTATTTACGCGGTTCGGACGGTTTGCAAAGGCGATGAGCTTGTCACAAAGAATTTCTTCAAGACTTTCCGCATACAAAAATAAATCTGAAGTTCCAAAATCAACTCCGTAGTAATTATTTGGGATACGGATTTTTCTGTCGCGGGAAGGAAGGTGACAGATATCTATGTTAATCTTCTGTGCCGGAAAATCTGGTCGCTCCGGTTTTGTAATTACCTTGATTTTCCATGTGTCTGTATTTCCTTCTTCCTTGTGCGGTTCTGTTACCGTGACCGAAAGATTGTACTTCTGCTCCAGCTTTTCGGAAAGCGTCTTTCCAAAATCAACAAGACTTTCTTTGGAAAAATCAAAATTGCTTGAAAAATCCAAATCTTCACTTAAACGCTCGGAGTTGTAGCACATACGGAGACAAGTTCCGCCCATGAACGTAAGTTTTTCAAGGAATCCGGCTTCATTCATTATCCTGAGGATGTCATGGTGCAATACCTCTTTCTCAACAGCGGTTTGCAATTCAGACAGCTGAGGATTCTGAGACATAACTTTTTTTATAAGAATGTCAAAAGCATTCATAACGCCAACTCCTTTTTGGCTGATTCATCAATCAAATCCACGGTTGTTCGTTTTGCGTCAATCATGTCTTGATATGCCTGCGCAGGATTTGCTTTCAGCATTTTTGCCCCGGAATCAATAAAAAGATTATCATAAATCTTTGAAAAATCTTTTGCCGTATGAACAAATTCTATAGTTCCGAACTGCCCGCAATCGATTGTCCCGCTTCTTCCTGTTGTCATAATAGTAAGATACGATGGCATTTGCTGCGAAATAATTGAATGCTCGCAAAGAACAGTTTCAAGGCTGATGTAACTCATGCATCCGGCACGAAGCTTCGCCGCAGTTCTATAAAGCACAGTTGATTTTTCTGCTTCTGCTTTGGCAAAAACATAAACGCCCTTGCAGACTCGGGTTAGAATATGCTTTGAAACACACCTGGAAAGAATCATGTTCTTGTTGGAGTCTGTAATGAACGGCAGCAAATTCCTTAAATCTGCTTTTGAATAAACAAAATGCTCGTTTGAGGAAAAATCTTCCAGAATCTTTTCAAATTTGACAATCGGCTGCATACTTTACAAATTATAACACATATTGTTATGATTTGTAAATCAACCTTCACTTTATCGTCCGCGTTCAACAATCACATCCAGAATCTTCTCGGCCACTTCCTCTTTGCTCATTTTTGGAAGCTCCACCACAGAATCCTTTGTAATCAGGGTGACAACGTTTGTGTCGCCGCCGAATCCTGCACCCTCCGTTTTGAGTGAGTTTGCGCAAATCATGTCCAGATTTTTTTTCTCAAGTTTTGCCTTTGAATTTTCGAGCATGTTCTGGGTTTCCATTGAAAATCCGCATACGAATTGATTCGGCTTTTTGTTTTTTCCAATATACGCAAGAATATCCTCGGTGCGCTCCAGTTCCAGAACCGAATCTCCGTCGTGCTTTTTGATTTTCTCATCGCTCACGTTTGCGGGTCTGTAATCAGCAACTGCGGCGGCTTTTATAACGATGTCGCAATCGGGGAATTCTTGTTTTACAGCATCCGCCATCTGTGCAGCAGAAACAACATGCACCGTTTTCACAAAAGGAAGCTCCTTTAAATTCACAGGCCCCGAAACCAAAGTCACAGACGCACCACGGGAAGCTGCAACCTTTGCAATTGCGTACCCCATTTTTCCGGACGAATGATTTGTGATGTAGCGCACAGGGTCAAGGGATTCCTGTGTAGGACCGGCAGTCACCAGAATCTTTTTTCCGCGCAAATCTTTTTGATACGAAATCTCGTTTTCAATAAAGGCAAAAAGAGCTTCAGGTTCAGGAAGCTTTCCTTTTCCAGTGTCGCCGCAGGCAAGATAACCAGAGTCGGAATCAATAATCTTCATTCCATAATCCGCGCATTTTTTAAGATTGTCCTGGGTCACTTTGTTTTCAAGCATACGCGTGTTCATGGCAGGCGCAATCAGTTTGGGACAGTCGCATGCAAGAAAAGTCGTGGTCAGCATGTCGTCCGCAAGACCGTTTGCAACTTTCGCAATCACATTCGCGGTGGCAGGGGCAATCATAAAAAGGTCGGCCTGTTTTGCAATCGAAACATGTTCAACGGAAAATTCAAAGTCCCGGTCAAAAGTTTCGACAAGACACTTGCGCCCGGTCAAAGTTTCAAATGCAATCGGGTTGATAATGTTCGTCGCGTTTTTCGTCATAATCACCTGAACCGTGCATCCAGATTTAACGAGCATACTTGCAAGCACAGCAGATTTATAGGCCGCAATGCTTCCGCTCACTCCAAGAATTATAAATTTTCCTTTAAGCATAT
>JAFPKH010000310.1:0-3332 GCA_017424825.1 Treponema sp.
GCTTCATCCAGAGTTTCCTTTGAAACCGTAGTGGAATAGATTCCGCTCATCTCGGATTTAAACTCATCCATGCTCAACTCCTTTCTTGCCTTTGAACGGCTCATGATTCGGCCCGCACCATGGGGAGCAGAACAGTTCCAGTCTTCATTGCCCTTTCCGATGCAGATAAGGGATCCGTCGCGCATGTTGATTGGAATCAAAAGTTTTTCACCTGCCATTGCACTAACCGCCCCCTTACGGAGAATCATGTTTTCAGTGTCGATGTAGTTGTGGATCGTGGTGAACTGCTCGACGATTTCTTCCCTCTTCAAACGAAGACCTATGGAAATCGAGTTTATCATTGCCTTTCGGTTCAGCATCGCAAAATGCTGCATGATTCTCATGTCGTTGATGTAATCATCAAAAAGATAGCCGGAAACATAAGCCAGGTCTTTCGGAACAGAAGTTTTTACCTGCGACTTAAGGGCCGCAAAATTTTCTTCAATCTCGTTTTCCCTGCCCTCCGACTTAAGACGTTCTATCATCGCCTCAATATCGGACTTTGATTTTCCGTTCATCTGCTTCCATGCCTCTTCCTGATAGTATTCGGCAATTTCAAGTCCTGCATGTCGGCTTCCCGAATGAACCACAATGTACAGGTTTCCCTCCTGGTCACGGTCAGCCTCAATGAAATGATTTCCACCGCCGAGCGTCCCAAGGCTCAACTTTGCACGGTGCTTATTGTAGGTTCCCTTGATTTTATCCCATTCAACTTCCGCAACATAATCGTGCATGAATTTGCGTATGTCAAAACCACTGGGAATATTTTTCCTGATGCTTTTATCAAGCTTGGCCGGATCAAAATTACGCGCCGTATCAGAATCCTTGTGAATCATGAGGGTTTCCATTCCGCAACCGATATCGACTCCGACAAGGTTTGGAACGATTTTGTCCTTGATTGTCATAGTTGTTCCAATCGTACATCCGGCACCTGCATGAACGTCCGGCATCATCCTGATTTTTGCACCCTCGGTAAATTCCTGGTCGCAAAGAAGCTGTATCTGCTGAATGGATTTTTCCTCGACCACATCCGTAAATACTTTTGCACTGTTAAATTTTCCTGTTACCGTCTGCATACGCATCCTCCTTGTCCAGCGTTAAAAAACAAGATTCTTGCGCCATCGCCATGACCGCATTAAAAAAAGCGTGCGGAAAATCTGCTGTAAGAATCTTTATGCCTTTACTTTATCAGGAAACGATGCGGCAATCACGGAAATTTTAGTGCGAAAACATTTGTTCAACCGTGACTCCGGGCATTCATTTCATCAGCTCAATCTGCCTTGAAATGCGTTCTTTTACCAAACCGACAAAACTTTGCGGCTCAAGCACTTTTATCATCGGACCGAAACTCAGCACGCGGATGACAAGTTCAGTTTCATCGTGCTGGTCATAATTCAGCGTGAGTCTGTAAACGTCATCGCTTATCTGGACCGCAGTTTTTTCAAAATGTGCAAAGGCAAGCATCACCCTTTCGAGCGCCTTTCTGTCGTCATAGATTTCCATCGTTACGGAAGTTCTTCTGTTAAAACCGAAATCACTTTGAGAACATTCATCTGCCCTGTAATCATCCCTTATATCACAGCGGATGATTCTTGCAATGTTCAGGCTCGTCGCTTTGTTTCTGATTTTTGATATCAGCCTGAATTTGTCGTCCTTCTGGGAATACTCGATTTTAAATGGCTGTATGCAGAAGCGGTTCGTGCGTCCGATATGGTTTCTGTATTCAACATATATTTTTTTATTCTGATGAAGGGCCTTTAGCACGGTGCGAAAATTTTCTATATAAACAGAATCATCGTAAGGGTCGCCGTCCAAATATCTGTCGTAAAGATAAAAATCATTTTCGGTAAAAAGAGGCTCAACATCATCCAAGTGCCGGACAATCCTCTGCAAGTCGCAGTCATCCACAAAGAGTTTCAATCTTTTGTCGCAGCATATCGCCTTGAGCCATCTTTTCTGCAAAATTGAAAGCGGCATCGAAGGAACATTCTTTATATTCGTCGTGTAATCTTTTTTTACAAGCGGCCACTTTCCGTTTTCCAATGCACTCCCAATCGTAATTACGCTTTCAGGAAATGCAGATTTTTTCACAAGCTCATAAATTGCATCGGAATCAAGATTTCCTTCCTGCGCACATGAAATTATTGAGGCAACCGTATTATAATAGGCACTGTAGATTTCACTGAACAACATTCGTTTCCACCCCCTCAGAATACAGTTGACTCATCTTTCGGATGTCCGCATAAAACCTTCGTTCGATTCCCCTGTCGGAACATTTGAAGTCCGTAATCCTGCAGATGAAAGTCCTTGCCCACGGAATTATTTCCATGGCATCAAAAATATCCGCTTCAAAACGTGCGTTGTTTCCATCAACCCGGGTTACGGTTCCGCATCTCTTTTCACGCAAAAGCCGCTGATAGATAAACTGCTCGTCATCCGCAAAACAGACCTGAAATTCAACATGCACGGTCGTACTGCCGTCGTATTTTTTATTATGCTTTAACGACACACCCCAAATGTGTTTCCGAAAATTTTCAAATTCCGTCCGTTTGCGTTCAAAATCTGGAAAGACCTCGCCCAACTTCAGCTCAATGATGTAATCGAACCGGAGCGCAAGAAAACATTTTCCGTTCTGCCGATATGCCATCAGATACATGCGTCCGTCCTGCGTACTTTGGTAAATCATCATCGGGACCACTTCATTCAAAAAAGTCCTGTCGTTTTTCGCACGCTTCTGTTCAATGAGCACCCTGCGATGTTCTCGTATCGCATCAAAAACAGTCTCGACAAAATCCGACTCAATCGATGAAGTTATGTAGTGATGCTTGAACTGATAGATTTCACTTTCCTTTTGAGTAGCGGAATCCAGCTTGTCGAACAGGAAATTCCCCACCACGCCGCATTGGGCGATCTCCGAAAAAAATGCCAGAGCATCTTCAAGGCCCGTCAAGTCAGTCATGGGGTTTCGGAAATAAACCATTGTCTTTCCGTCTTTTTCCGAAGCTATCAATCCAAGACCTTCATATTCCTTGAGCTTTTTTCTTAGGGTCGATTCCTCCGGCACTGCATCAGAAGAAAAATCTTTCAGATAGATGCCGTTTATTTCATCAAGAATATGGTTAAGCGTCTTTTTCGTTCCGTCAAAAAGAATGTCCATCAGCATGAAATGAAGCGAAATATCCATGGCGGTAAAAGACTTTGCCTTGAAAATCTTGTACAGCGGATTGTGAGCCGTGCGCCTTGAGTCGATCGAAAGAAAAGTCACCTTCCCGTTTTCATCCGGTCTGAACGCC
>JAFPKH010000311.1:0-2881 GCA_017424825.1 Treponema sp.
CATTCGTCACCGACCAAATCAAACGAAAGTTTTTTCGCTTCAACATTGAATTCGATTCCACTGGCGGAAAGTATGAGCCATCTGGTTCCGTTGTCATCCAGAGTCCGTCCCAAAAGTTTTACGTTTGATGAATCTGCAATAAATTTCTTTTCTTCCATAAATATGTTTTCTAAAGTCAAAATAAAAATCGATGGGAAACGACGCTTACGTGGCCTTCGTCCAATCAGCATGCGAATCCTAACGAATCCGTTTTGAAATCAATCGTTTTGATAAATCGACTCCATTTTTTATTCTACCGCAGATTTTCGATTCATGCACCTTAAAAATTTCAGCAGTTTAACAGGTTATTTTTAATTGTGCCGTCAAAAAAAATCCCCAATCGGCATGGGCTTCATGGGGTTGTTCGTTTAACGTTTGTGTTCGAAAAAATTTGTCAACCGTTGAAAATCAGTTTGATGGAGCCGGACTGAACGCGGTTTTTTCATCTGCAACGAAAAGCGTTCCCTTGTGAGAGCCGTCCATCAGTGCGGAAAGATTCGTACTGCTGTTTGCCAGAATCATCGGGATGCCGGATGCAATGACTTTTTCTGCAGCCTGGATTTTTGTCTTGATTCCACCGGTTCCGAACGAATTTGTTTTTCCGAGCGTTATTGATTTTAAAAGCTCCGGAATGTCGGTGACTTCTTCAACCAGTTTTGCATCAGGATTTGTCTTTGGATTGTCCGTGTAAACTCCGTCGATGTCGCTGAAAAGAACCAATGCGTCTGCACTCCAAAGTATTGCGGTCAATGCAGAAAGGTTGTCGTTGTCTCCGATGCTGTATTCTTCAAAAGAGACAGAATCGTTTTCATTGATTATGGGGATGACGCCTTCATCAACCAGAGTGAAAAGCGTGTTCCTCATGTTGAGCGTGTGATGATAGTCTTCAAAATCTTCCTTCGTGAAAAGCAGTTGGGCTACGTGAAGACCTTTTTTTGCAAATGCACTTCGCCATCTGTTCATCAGCTCGACCTGTCCGATTGCACAGAGGGCCTGTCTGTAATGCATGTCCTTTTTGTGCGCCCATCCACTGATAGCGGAAAGACCTGCAACCTGAGCTCCAGACGATACGATGATTATCTGTTTTCCGAGCTCGGCAAGTGCGGCACAGCTTTCGGCAACGGAGTTTAAAAAATCCGCATTGATTGTTCCGTCGCTTTTTGCCAGGGAATTGCTTCCGAATTTTACGACTATTTTTTTTGCATCACTAAGAGTTTCCTGAATCGTCATCTTGTCTGTCCGTCCCCGTCAATCAGAAATTTTGTTGTGGTCAAGGCCTTGATTCCCATCGGACCCCTTGCATGAAGTTTCTGAGTACTGATTCCCAATTCTGCACCGAATCCGAATTCTCCGCCGTCCGTAAATCTGGAACTTGCATTGACATAGACGCACGCCGCATCTACACGGTTTTGGAAAGCACGGGCATTTGCACGGTTGTTCGTAACGATTGTTTCACTGTGCTTCGTGTTGTGCGTGTTGATGAAATCAATCGCTTCATCTATGGTTTCGACTGTCTTGACTGCGAGCGTAAAATCAAGGAATTCAAATCCGTAATCAGAGTCTTCCGCGTGGACGAGTTTTCCGCCGTCAACAGATTTTTCAAGGAGCGAGTATGAAAAATCATCCGCCTTGATTAGGACTTTGTTTTCAAAAGCCTGTGCCATTTTCGGAAGGAAATCGCTTGCGACCTTTTTGTTGACCAGCACGGTTTCAATTGCGTTGCATGCTCCGGGTCTCTGCATCTTTGCGTTCTGTGCGATTTTTGCGGCCATATCCAAATCGGCATCTGAATCGACGTAAAGGTGACATACTCCGCTGCCGGTTTCGATTACGGGAATCTTTGCATTGTCAACGACGGTCTTAATCAGCTTGGCACCTCCGCGTGGAAGCACTACATCGATTTTGCCCGTTGCTTCAAGAATCTGCTTTACGTCTGAATGGTCTGTGCTTTCACAAAGATAGATTGCATCCGGCACTCCGTCTTCACCTGCATTTTTAAGTCCATCGACAATTGCGTCCGTAATTGCACGGTTTGATTCAAGTGCAGAGGATGAGCCCCTCAAAAGGATTGCGTTTCCGCTTTTATATGCGAGGGAAAATGCATCGACCGTAACGTTAGGACGGCTTTCATAGATTATTGCAACCACTCCAAGAGGAACTCGCGTCTGCCTGATGGTCATTCCGTTCGGTACGTTCCATCCGGCGATTTCCTCACCGATTGGATCCGTCTGGGAAATTATGATTTCCATGCTGTCTAAAATGGATTTGAATTTCTTTTCATCCAGCGCAAGACGTTCAACCAGGGCTTCCGACATGCCGCCTTTTCTGGCTGAATCAACATCCCTTGCATTTGCATCCAGGATTTTCTGTTTGCTGTCTTTGATTGACTGAACTACAAGCTGGAGGGCGCGGTTTTTTTTCGCCGCATTGTGAAGTGCAAGTGTTTGGGCACCCGACCTTAATTTTTTTGTGATTGAATCAATGTCCATAAAAACTCCAGTCCCAATCAGTTCCGGGAAATTAGGGAAGTGCCGACCGAAATCCAATGGATGAACGGGCACTTCAGCAGATGTCGGTTTTCCATAATGCCTGAAGCTGCCGGACTTATTTTTTTAGAGAAACCCTAAAAACGTTTTCAGGGTTCCCATCAATAGTTTGCAAGAAAGTACATTCCCAAAAGAATCGTGACACTTGTTTTTCCTTTGTTCCATTCCTGGGTTTTGGGCAGTGATTTTATGTACCACCAGAAGATTCCAAACTCCGGATCGATTCTCAAGGCGTAATTTTCAAAGTCCTTTGACTTGGTCTGTGCTCCGAACATCAGGTATACTACATTGTCAAC
>JAFPKH010000312.1:0-6203 GCA_017424825.1 Treponema sp.
CGGTGGAAATCCCTGCTGACCGAAAGGATCTGGTCGTGGAAAAAATCCGTGGTTTTATCAGCGCGGGGGATCCTGTCACTCGGAAGGAGTTTTTCCCAGAGGGATGGTTATTATAAATTCCGTTCCTTCGTTCACCTTTGAGTTTACGTCTATGTTCCATCCGTGGCTGTCGATGACCGTTTTTACTACGGAAAGGCCGACTCCCATTCCCTGTTCCCTGCGCGATGACGAGCCTCTGTAAAAAATGTCGTAGATATGCGAAAGGTCTTTTTCTTCTATTCCTATGCCCGTGTCTTTTATGGAAACTTTTATGGAACTTTCGTCCTGTGTTGCGCTTATGAATATGGAATTTCCGTCCTTCGTGTATCTGAGCGCGTTGCTGAATATGTTTTCCAACGCCCGTGTGAAAAGGTTTTTGTCCATGTAGACGGTGGTGTCCTTGTCCACTTCGATCGATGCGCTTATGTTCCTGTTATATACGTCTGCCGTTGCCGTTGCGGAAGATGCGAATTCGTCAAGAACCGGCCTTATCGCGACCTGTGCAAGGTGCTGCCTCCATTCATTCGTGTTGAGCTTCATGTAGTTGATGAGGTCGTTTATCATGGTTTCAAGCTGATCTGCCTTGGTTTCCACTATCGAAAGGGATTTTTTTATGCTGTCCATGTCCGAAACTACGCCGTCCGTTATGGCCTCTGAATATCCCTTGATCAGTGCGACGGGAGTCCTTAGGTCATGGCTTATTCCCATTATGAATTTGTTGCGTCTTTCCTGGTTGTCCTTGAGCGATTTTCTCATCTTGTCAAGGTTTTCCGTGAGCGACGTGATTTCGTTCGTGTCCCTGTGTTTTTTCGGAATCTCCAGGCAGATGTCAAGCTCTCCGTTTGCGACTTTCTGCGTGCTTGCCTCAAGAATCTGTATGGACGAGAAGATTGTCTTTGAAATGACTATTGCCATCGTTATGCAGAACGCTTCGAAGAGCACCATCATTATGAATGCACTGAGGAGAAAGTTCCCCCTGCGCGGTGTTTTTGCGTTCGATACCGGGATGCGGCAGAGCACGAAGTATTTTCCCGGACGGATTGACCTGAAACCGTAGTGCCCCTGCATCTGGTAGTCGTAGTCGTCGCTTGTCTCGCTTATGAAATTGAACAGGTCGAAGATCGGAATCTGCATGCCCGCCTTGAGTTCCGGTATGTTCGAAAGTATTATGTGCGATCCGTTGTAGATTGCAATCTCCATCTCCTGCGGTACGGTCTTTATAAGGTCGTGGATTTCATCGAGGTCTGAATCTGTGATGTTCGGTATGTTCAGCTTCTTTATTTCCTTATATCCCTTCATCAAAAATCTCTGCGGCGAAGTGAGGTAGTGGTAGATGGGGAACGACACTGCGCATACGAGAGGAATGAGGGCTATGGCGACTATAAGGATAGTGAACTGGGTCTTGATTTTCATTCTGATTCACCCCGGTGCTGATCCACGCTATTTTTCGAACCTGTATCCCATGCCGAACATGGTTGTTATGTGCTTCGGGTGGGTCGGATCTTCCTCTATCTTTTTCCTGAGTCGCTGTATGTATACCGCAACCGCAGTTATGTCACCGTACTGGCTTTTCCAGACATGGTTGTATATCACTTCCGGGGTCATGGGTTCACCTGCGTTCCTTACGAGAAATTCAAGGACTTCATATTCCTTTGTCGAAAGCGGGATTTTTTCCGTTCCGTTCTTTTTGAGCACGCAGCTGTTGCAGAAAAGGGTGTAGTTTCCGAATGTGATGGTCTCTTCTACGGAAGCCTCCGTTTCAAACAGCCTGTTGAGCTTTCCCTTGACCCTTGCAACGAGTACTTTGGGGCTGAAAGGCTTTGCAACGTAATCATCCGCGCCGAAACCAAGGCCTGCGATTATGTCTTCGTCCGCATCACGTGCCGAAACGATTATGACCGGTATTGTCGTCTTGTATTCTTTCCTGAATCTTTTGAGGAAATCAAGCCCGCTCATTCCGGGAAGGTTAAGGTCAAGCAGCACCAGGTCGGGCATATATCCACCCTGGAGCTTTTCAAGTGCCGTTTCCGCCGTTTCGCATGCCTCGCATTCAAAGCCCGCGTTGATCATGTACATGCTTACGAGCTGAGCCATTTCAGCCACGTCTTCGATAATCATTATGCTGTTCTTCATGTCTATAAGGATAAATTAAAAATCCGCGGAGCGCCATATTTTTTTTGTTATATAATGCATATTTTATTTGCTTCCTTCTTTTCTAAAGTCAACGGCGTGGCTTTCCGATATAAAGGAACGGAGGCCTTGCGCTGTAAAAGGGGGCGATTTGAAGAATTCTTATAAAAAGTTGAATTTTTAGCGTTTTCTTCACTTGACGACTTTTTTATTCGCGTACATTATGTTAGGATATGATTGAAGTTACCAGGTTGGATGGGAAAAAGTACTGGATAAACCCGCATCAGATTGAAAGCATGGAAAATAATCCTGATCTCACTTTAACTCTTCTTTCAGGGAAAAAAATCGTAGTCCGAGAAAGTCCTCAGGAAGTCGTAGACAAGATAGTTGCCTACAGGAAGAGGATAGGGGCATTCAGCCAGGAACTCTAAGTCCGGTTGATTCGGTGCGCCTTGGTAAAAAAATTGAACGGAGCGCCTGCAGGACTCCTGTGACTTCTGCAGGTTCGTATAAAAAGAAAAAGGGAGGATTTTCTCTAAAATGGATTTCGCTAGTATAGTTGGATTTATCGGTGGTTTGGCAATGATTATGCTTGGTGTCATGACATCAGGCGGTTCTGTTCTGGACATTCTTAACCTTCCGTCTTTGCTCGTTACTGTAGGCGGTTCGTATTTCTCACTTTGGATTGCGGCTCCTATGAACCAGGCAATCGGAATCTGGAAGATTCTTGGACGCTGTTTCAAAAAATATGAATTCGGCGAAGAAAAGACCATCCGCGACATGGTGCGCTTGAGCGAACAGGCACGCCGCGAAGGTATCCTTGCTCTTGAAGACAGCCTTGACGACCTTGAGGACAAGTTCCTCAGCAAAGGCCTTCACCTCATGGTTGACGGACACGACGGTTCTGCAATCAGGGCGATCCTTGAGAACGAGATGGCGCAGACTGAATCACGCCACATGGAATGGATTTCAATAGTCAACGCCTGGGCTGGTTACGCTCCGGGTTTCGGAATGATGGGTACCGTTATCGGTTTGATCGGTATGTTGAACAACCTTGAAGACAAGTCATCGCTCGGTCCTAACATGGCTACCGCTTTGATTACGACGCTTTACGGATCTTTCATCGCCAACTGGCTCTTCGGTCCTATGGCAAACAAGCTTTCATGGCAGAACGGAAGGGAAATGAGATCCAAGGAAATGGTACTTGAGGGCGTCCTTTCGATCCAGACCGGAGACAACCCGCGTATCCTTGCAACCAAGCTGCTTACTTACGTGGAACCAAAGGTAAGGAAGATTCTTGAACCTGAACTGCTTAAGGATTAATTTTCAGGAAGGAAAAACCAATGGCAAAAAGACAAAAGAAAGAGCCTGAAAAACCGTCAACCGCGTGGTTGGGAACTTATGGCGACATGATTACTTTGATGCTCTGTTTCTTTGTTGCTTTGTATGATCCGTCAGATTCCGACGCAGTACAAATGGCACAGCTCCAGGCATCCGTCAGCAATAACAATAACGGCGGCGGTACGTCTCTCAGTGCGGGAAAGCTCTCGGATTTGGGAAACAACGTAAGCTCGCTGCCTTCAACGGAAAGGGGAATCCAGCTCGGACCTGCAAAGAAAAAGGCCGTCACGATTTTTGAACCTGACACGAAGAACAACCGCATCACCGTCACAAGCGATGAAAGGGGACTCGTAATCTCCCTGCTTTCGGACACTTTTTTCGAACAGGGAAGCGCAGAGCTGAACATAGCCGAATGCCGCGACACTCTTCTCCGCCTTTCGACTTTTTTCAATCAGCCGGAAGTTTCGGACAAAAAATTCAGGATCGAAGGACATACGGATGACAACCCGGTTTCTGCTGACAGTCAATTCCCGAGCAACTGGGAGCTTTCATCTGCACGTGCGGCAAACGTACTTCATTATCTGAGTGCGCTCGGAGTGAACGAAAAGCAGTTTTCCATCGCAGGATATGCGAACACCAGGCCTATGTTCGACAACGGAACCCCGGAAGGAAAGGCATACAACCGCCGCGTTGACATCATAGTGCTGGATGAGGGGCATTTTTAAAATAATGCTAAATGATGGAAATCTGATGCCGATAAATAAATGAGGGATGATATACGCTTCCTGCGGAGTCTTTGATCATCCCGGCATAAGAGAGTAATACCGGAATAAAAAAAGGGAATGGAGGATATTATGGCAGACGATAACAACATGGACGGCCTGGACGATGAGGGTACCGGCGCAGCACCAACAAAAAAAGGCGGCGCAAAGAGCGGCATTCTCGGACTTCTGAAATGGATTCTCATAGCCGTTGCTGCAATAATTGTAATCGTTACGGTTGTTTTCATTACGATAAGGATTACAAGTAAGAATGGTCCCAGCGGTACTGATAACTTTACCATGGCTCCTGAATATACATCAAAGCGTGAGACGTATGACTGGTATACATCTCTTGACCAGATTAATACGAATACAGACGAGACCCCTTCGGCTTCAGTCCGTGTTCAGGTTGCCCTCGGATACAAGAAGGATGACAAGGCTGCTTCAACTGAAATCACGAACCGCCGTGTGGAAATCACAGATACTCTGCGCCGTTTCTTCTCGGAGCAGACAGCAAGTGATTTGCGCCCTCAGAACGAAGAGGTTTTAAGGCAGAACATAAAGGATTTGCTTAACGATACGATCTTAAGCGATTCAAGAATCAGGGACGTGCGCTTTACAGCTTTGGACGTAATCAGTCAGTACTAGTAAGTCGGCGATATAAAAAGGAATTGCTCAGGTGGGATTAGGGAATGAATGAAGTATTATCACAGGATGAAATAGACCAGCTCTTGCAGGCGATAAGTTCTGGTGATAATGAAACTGATGACTTTAAGCCGGTTTCAGACACCAGACGAATTAAAATCTATGATTTCCGCAGACCGGATAAATTCTCAAAGGAACAGATCCGTACTGTATCCAACATGCACGAGACTTTTGCGCGTCTTACGACAACAAGCCTTTCTGCACAGCTGCGTACATTGGTTCACGTACATGTCGCATCCGTTGATCAGCTGACTTACGAGGAATTCATCCGTTCAATTCCTACACCGACAACGCTTGCCGTAATCAACATGGATCCTTTGAAAGGTAATGCCGTCCTTGAGATTGCGCCTGAAATTACCTTTATAATGATAGACCGTCTGTTCGGTGGTTCAGGAGATACGGGCGGCAAGGTCAACCGTGATCTGACCGATATCGAGCAGTCCGTAATGGAAGGCATCATCGTCCGTATACTTGCAAACATGCGCGAGGCATGGACACAGGTAATCGACTTGAGGCCAAGGTTGCAGCAGATTGAGACAAACCCTCAGTTCGCTCAGATCGTTCCGCCAACGGAAATGGTCATTCTTGTAACTTTGGAAATCAAGATAGGCGAGGAAGCGGGTATGATGAACATCTGTATCCCGTACATCACGATAGAGCCTATAATTTCCAAGCTTTCATCACAATTCTGGTTCAGTTCGGTCAGACGAAGCTCAACCACGCAGTATCTCGGTACGCTTAAAGAAAAGCTTTCCGACGTTGAAATGGAGCTGATTGCAGAAATCGGAAGCATGAACGTGCCGATCAGGGATGTCGTGAACCTTCAGATAGGGGATGTCATTAGGTTCAATACGACAAAGGTAGGTGATCCTCTGGTTCTCAGCGTTGGCAGCAGGAAAAAATTCTACTGTCAGCCTGGTGTAGTAGGAAAGCAGCGCGCGGTGCAGATCATTGAGAAGATCAAAGAAAATGACGATGATGAATTCGAAGAGCTAACAGCGGAAGGAGATGATACATTATGAGTGAAGGTGCAATATCACAGGAAGAAATTGATGCATTGTTGTCCGGGGTGGAGTCAGGGGGGCTTAGTGGAGCTTATTCTTCTTCTACACCTTCTGCCGGTAATATGGACATACCTACGCTACAGAAATTCGCGGAGAAGATGAAGGACAAGCTCTCCTCCAACATTTCCACGATGACCGGATCGGATGCGAAGGTTGACACTCC
>JAFPKH010000313.1:0-2879 GCA_017424825.1 Treponema sp.
ATAATATAAAGTCGGCTTCGTTACGGAAGCTTCATTACAGATTTCCTGTATGCCGACGGAATCATAGCCTTTTTCGGCAAACAGCCTTATTGAGATTTCGAGAATCTGTTTCTGAGTGTTCTGTTCATTTTTCATGCCTTATATATACCGAACGATAAGTATAAAGTCAATATGTTTTTTAAATATTTTAAAATTTTGCAGTATCCTACAGGAAATACTTTTTTGGATCTTCCAATATCCGCCTCATCATCTCGTGGAGAAGGGAAAGGAGTTCAGGAGCCTTTTTCAAATCTATCATATTTGAACATGCAATTTTCTGCGGAATCTCCATGCACTTTTTTTTCATGTTCTTGCCTTCTTTCGTCAATGACACTATGACGGTGCGTTCATCTTCCGGGCTGCGTTTTCTTACGACCAGAGACTGCTTCTCCATTTTTTTCAAAAGAGGCGTGAGCGTTCCTGAATCAAGGAAAAGGGTGTTTCCAAGATCTTTTACGGTGACATCATCTTTTTCCCAAAGCGCAAGAAGGGTTATGTACATCGTGTAGGTAAGGCCGAGCGGTTCCAAAAGAGGCTGATATTTGCGTATGATCTCCTTTGAGCACACATAAAGCGAAAAACAAAGCTGGTTTTCCAAAAGCATAGGATTGAAATTTTCTGGTACTTTCATGATCGAAATTATATATAATTTTATTGACAAATGCAATTAAATTTTGTATATTTTGATTGTACACAATTAAATCTTATCAAATGGAGGTTTTATCATGACGGTTTACTATTTTACGGTAAAGGGTAGGGACGGCAAGGATGTTTCGCTTGCGGACTACAAGGGAAAAGTCCTTTTGATTGTAAACACTGCAACCGGATGCGGTTTTACGCCGCAATACAAGGGACTTCAGGAGCTGTATAAAAAATATCAGGAAAAAGGATTCGAAATCCTTGATTTTCCCTGCAACCAGTTTTTGAATCAGGCTCCGGGAACGGATGAAGAGATCCATACTTTTTGCACCGGACGCTTCGGCATTACATTCCCGCAGTTCTCCAAGATTGACGTAAACGGAAAAAATGAATCGCCCCTGTACTCTTTCCTTAAAAAAGAAGCAAAAGGAAAAATCGGAGCAAGCATCAAATGGAACTTCACGAAATTTCTGGTGGACAAAGAAGGCAACGTCAAGCTCCGTTTTGCACCGACGGATACTCCAGAAAAAATCGATGAATACATAAGCAGTGAGCTGAGCGCATAAATTCCTTGGTCTTTCAACACAAACAAAAACCGCCGGTTGATATATGATCAATCGGCGGTCATTTTTTAGTCTTTTGACCCGGCCAAAAACTCAACGGCACTCAAACATGCAACGTTGCCTTCTCCGGCAGATTTCGCAAATTGATACGGGGTTCCGGTTATGTCCCCGGCTACAAAAAAACCGGGGATGTTCGTCCGCATTTTTCTGTCTACGGCAATGTGGTTCCCGTCCATCTCTATTCCTGAAATCAGCTGGGCAGGAGGAATGTTTTCCCTCAATATGAAAACACAGGAAACATCAATTTCACCTCCGTCATATGAAAGCTTTTCTGCCTTCATGCCGCCGGTAATCTTGAAATCCTTTCCGGAAATAATCCTGCACTTCGGTGAAACAGAAACATCTTCCTTGTACTGCGGAAAATAATACACTTCGCTGCAAATTTCAGTCAAAAAATCAGCTTCTTTTTCTTCAGCTTTTGAATATGCAATCACGGCGACGCTTTTTCCCTTGAAGAGCATTCCGTCGCAAGTCGCACAATAGCTGACACCGCGTCCTAAAAAATCAGATTCACCTGACAACGGTTTTCCGAAAGAAATTCCGCCTGCAAGTATCACTGATTTTGCCTCGAACATCTCCTGTCCCGAAAGAAGCGTAAAATGGTCTCCCATCTTATAGACGTTCGTAATCTTTTTTTCCGTTACGGAAATTCCAAGCCCACTGATATGCTCAGACAGTTCTTTTTGAATTTCCGCACCATCCATCTTGTAAAAGCCGAGGAAATTTTTTATGTCGTGAGTGACGTTCAGTTTTCCCCCGACCGCCTTGTCACCGAACAGAAGGATAGATTTGTTCCTTGCCGTTGCGGTTACTGCGGCAGAAAGTCCGGCAACACCCGTTCCAATGATTGCTATATCGGTCATAATCACTGGAGTGCGAATGATTTCAAATCATCCAGGCTTCGTCCGCCGACTGACGTTGCAGCCGCTTCACCATTTTTGAAAAGTATGAAACAAGGGATGCTCATAATGCCGTACTGTTGTGCAAGCTCCTGATTGTCATCGACGTTCACTTTGCCGACTTTGACTTGTCCTTCCAAATCTTCTGCAAGTTCTTCCACGACAGGTCCCATCATCATGCACGGTCCGCACCAGCTTGCCCAAAAATCAACCAGAACCGGTTTGTCTGATTTCAAAACCTCTGACTCAAAATTGTCTTTGTTAAGCACTATCTCAGCCATAAAGCTCCTCCTTCTTAAAGTGTATACATTGTGATTGAATTCGTCAATGTAAAAACATGTTATAAAAGCGGGAAATTCAAATTTTGATTGTACTTTATTCCATTGTGCTCAATAAAATCTTGCAATCCTGGAATTTCGGAGACAGTACATATCTGTTCAGGCACATGAGCATCGCATCCCAAAACAAAATCTGCGTTCATCTGCGAGGCAAGCGAAAAAAATCTTTCGCAAGGATAGTTCCTGTGATTTTTGAATCCGAGAAAATTCACTTCAAGAGGAACTGAAAATTTTATGGATGCCTCGACAAGACGCGACATGTGCTTTTCATAAACAAGATTGCTTCCCGTGAAATTTATAATATCAGGATGCGCGATATATGAAAAAAGTCCGGTTGACAT
>JAFPKH010000314.1:0-3629 GCA_017424825.1 Treponema sp.
CATTTTCAAAAGCTCTTCGTTCGTCATTTCCGTTATCCAGTTTTCACCGCTGTCCGCACCGATGACATTTTGCGCAAGTTCGATTTTGCTTTTTATAAGCTCATCGATTTTTTCTTCGATTGTTCCAGTGCAGACGAATTTATGGACCATCACATTTTTTGTCTGTCCGATTCTGAACGCACGGTCGGTCGCTTGATTTTCTACTGCGGGGTTCCACCATCGGTCAAAGTGAATCACGTGGTTTGCATTCGTAAGGTTCAAGCCCACGCCTCCAGCCTTTACGGAAATCACCATGTAGGGAATGTATTCGTCGCTCTGGAATTCTTCCACCATTTTGTTTCTTTTTGCAACCGATGTTCCGCCATGCAGGACAAATCCCCTTGTGCCGAAAATGCTTTCCAAAAATTTATCGAGCGCAGGGCATATTTCCTTGAACTGGGTAAAGACCAGAACGCGCTCACGTTTGTCATAAATCGTCTGGCAGAGTTCACGCAGGTATTCAAATTTTCCGCTTTCTTTTTCCGCGTAACTTTCTCCGTCCGTAAACTGGTCGGGATGATTGCAGATTTGTTTGAGTTTCATGATTGAAGAAAGGACAAGGCCGCGCCTTTTCATCGGGTCGTCATCTTCTTTGAGTTTTTCAATTTTCTTTGCAAGGTCGTCAACAAATTTTTTGTAAAGCACCTGCTGTTTTTTACTCAGCGTGATGTAGTCGGTCATCTCCATTTTTTCCGGCAAATCGCTGATGATGTCCTTGTCCGTTTTTAAGCGCCGCAACATGAACGGGCTTATCATGGCCTTGAGCTTTGCATATCCACCCTGATTCTGCGAAAGCGACGTGCAGAATTTTTTGAATTCGGAAGAAGTGCCGAGCAGTCCCTTGTTCAAAAAATCGTAGAGCGACCAGAGGTTTGTCAAATCGTTTTCTATCGGGGTTCCTGTCAGCGCAATTTTATTTTTTGACTTCAACGATTTGATTGCCTTTGTCTGCTTTGACGACGGATTTTTTATTGCCTGTGCTTCATCAAGAATCAACAGGTCCCATTCTGTTTGGCCAAGTTCTTCAAAGCGGCTTATCATGCTGTATGTCGTGATGCGGAGGAATTGCGATTCAGAATCAACATGAGGTTTTTCTGATTTTGCCGAGCTATGAATGATTTCAACGCACATCTCTGGCGCAAACTTTTTGCATTCGTTTTGCCAGTTGCCCAAAAGGGAAGCGGGAACGACAAGCAGCACCTTTGCATCAGGCTGAGTGGCACGCAGACTTTCAAGATATGCAAGAACCTGCACGGTTTTTCCAAGTCCCATGTCATCGGCAAGACAGGCTCCAAAACGGTAGCCCATCATCTTGGAAAGCCATGAATATCCGTTTGTCTGGTAGGGCCGGAGTTTTGCGTTAAAAGTTTTCGGTAATCCAATTGCGT
Source organism: Treponema sp. (assembly GCA_017424825.1). GTDB lineage: Bacteria > Spirochaetota > Spirochaetia > Treponematales > Treponemataceae > Treponema_D. Next base: position 1,428 of record JAFPKH010000314.1, read on the forward strand.
CGGATTTTTTTACCGTGCGCAAATCTTTCAGAAGGTTTGTTATCCATTTGTCGTTTGAAATTGCAAAGCCGTCGATATCAGCAGAATCATCATTATTTTCTAGCGTGCCATTTCTTCCATATAACCCTTCACGCAGAGCATCCAGCATGGAAATGTCGCCGTGATATTTTTCCATCTGTTCCAAAAGCGACTTTAGTTTTTCGTGGTCAACTTCAACCCAGCGTCCCTTTAGCTGCGCAAGACCTTCCGCCTGACTCAAAAGTTTTTTTATATCCGCCTTGGTCAGTTTTTCGCCGTCAAGTTCAAGGTAGCCTTCCATTTCAAGAATCGACTGCAAGCCCAAGAGCGATTCTTTTTTGGATAGCGTTACCGCGCCCTTGACCCGCTGCCGTTTTTTCTTCCACCAGTCCGGGATGCGGCACACGATTCCCGTTTCTTCAATTGCAGGAACCGATTTCAAAATCTGCCATGCCTCGTCTGTCGTAAGCCGAAGCGGATGGAACATTTCTCCGTTCTGGATGAATTCATTTATCAATGGAGAAACTTCACCGGCTTTGTTCAGGCACGAAAGAAGCTCCAGGATTTTCTCACGTTCATTTTTGTATTCGGTAAGCGCGTATTTGAGTGGCGCATGGCGGATGTTACCCTCAGCATCTTTTGTTGAATAGGTTGCCAAAAAAGAAAATGGATAGTCACCGTCATCCTTGTTTTCCACAAGATGAAAAAATATCCTCTCCGCAACTTTCAGATGTCCGTCTTTTTCCGCAAGATAAAGTGCGACGCTTCCCTTGTATTCCGAAATGTCATTTGAAAAAATATCATTCAGGTTCTGCCACAAAGAAGAAATCCATTCGCCTGTCACATACTCCGCACCTGATGCAAAAGGCACGTTCGAAAGAAAATCTCCGGTAAGTTCAGCAGAGAGATTAACCTTCGTGTTCTCGCGGCTCAGTTCAAGCCCCTCCGTCTTTGAAAGTTCCGTCAAAAACTTATCGGCAATCGAATATAAAAAACGCCCGGCACTATCCAAAAAATCAGGCGACGAAGAAAATCCAAAATTATACAACGCCTTGTACGGCTCGCTTTTAAAATCACCGGAATATTTTACCTCATCAACGGCAAACCCCTTGGGGGTGAATCTGAACTTCAAAGGCTGAACAGTTTCTTTTTTCGCTTTCATAAAATCAAGTATATCAGTTTTTGTGTTTTATATACAGGGCAAATTATCCGGTGACATTAGCCATCTGCATAAAGTAAACTGTACTGATTTAATTCCATTTGAAAGTTTGCGATTCTTTTTTCAATCGGTTTCATAACATCATTAAATTTCTTATATGAATTTACAACTGGAATCGGAACACCGTACGTTGCGACTATTCCGCCATAACCGTAAAGAGTTTTTTTCGTACTTACAACTATTTCGGTTGAATTTTGTTTGTCGCTTTTATCATAAGGATAAATCAGCCCTCCGATTTTGGCAGGCATGATGTGCATGTATGTTATGAGCTGGTGCAAATCATCGCGTGAAAAGCTTGCCGTGATTTCGTCAGAGTCCGGCTTGTGATTGTCGAGATGCTTGTATTTTGCATCAAGGACAAAATTGGATTCCGCTGATTGCAACAATTCCAGAAGAGATTCTGCATTTGATTCAGATTTCGAAATCTGTTTTCCTTTATAAAAATCAGGATAACGAGGATTTCCATCGTAAACTTTTATTGCGCCAATTCCTTTTTTATTTTGCGGATGTTTGAATCCAGCAGGCACAAGAACCGTCGCAAGGTATTCTTCCCAAAGCCACGCACCATCAAACAAAATGCCGTAAGCTTTGGAGTTTGATTTCCCATAACTCATTTTTTTATGCCGTAAAATTGAAAGACATAATTTTTGAAGCGGCTTGTATGCAGTGTAATAGGGATGCGCAATCGGCTTAAGATTTTTGGCAATCACTTTTTCGCGCTCGTGAATGTCATAGCCCTGTGTCGCATTCAGAACCTCCCTTACACACTCCTTGATTTCTTCGTCTGCATTGAGCAAATCTTTTCCAAACGCTTTTGTTTTTATGCATTCGATTGTGTGGCGGACAAGCTCGGTCAACGGATTGTCAAAAGTCCGCTCACGGCTGTTGTATGAAACTTTTCCGCCAAAAGGGATGTTCTCACGGATATGTCGGCTCACATCAATTGTGCCCTTTACATTCGCATC
>JAFPKH010000038.1:0-9624 GCA_017424825.1 Treponema sp.
CTCACATAAAAGCTGAGCAGGACATTATGTCAATCCGTCTTGCCCAGCTCCGTGAGGAACAGAATGTGAAGCAGTCGGAGATGACTAATTTTACGCAGTCGTCCATTTCGAAAATTGAGAAGCGCAAGGACATAAAAATATCAACGCTGATAGATTATCTTGACAGTCTGGGAATGGGATTGGAAATAATAACGTATCCAAAGCATGCGTCATCCAAGAAGCAGGGAAAAACTCTGCTGAAAGTATAAATCAAAAAAAATTAAAAAATTTTTTAAAATTCTTGAAAAAAAATTTGACAAAAACGAAAACATGTGGCTATACTGTAAACAGATTGGAAACGTTTCCAGTAACGTTTCCAAAAAATTCAGGTTTGAACAATTTTTTTGGAGGAAAATATGAAAAAAATCGTATCAGCAGTCATCGCAGGTGCAATCGCAGCATCCTGTTTCATGTCATGTACGAAAAATGAAGGCACTGTTGCTAAAAAGGAAAGTGCAGTTGGTCAGGTCCGCTACCTGAACTTCAAGCCGGAAGTTGCATCTGTATATCAGGAGCTTGCGGCTGCTTATGAAGCGGAGACAGGAGTTAAGGTTATCGTTGAGACAGCTGCCAACAACTCTTATGAATCAACGCTCACATCAAAGATGGCGACCAAGCAGGCACCGACATTGTTCCAGATCAACGGGCCACGCGGATATGCAAACTGGTCAAGCTACTGCGCGGATCTTTCTGGCACCGAGCTTTACAAGCATCTTTCAGACAAGAGCCTTGCCGTGACCGTTGACGGAGTTCCTTACGGAATCCCATATGTAGTAGAAGGATACGGAATCATCTACAACAAGGCAATCACCGACAAATACTTCGCCCTTGAAACAAAGGCAACTCCTTATACGAGCATGGACGAAATCAAGAACTTCACGGCTCTCAAGGCACTTGCAGACGACATGCAGGCAAACAAGGAAGCCCTCGGAATCAACGGAGTGTTCGCATCAACTTCATTGAAGGCAGGTGAGGACTGGAGATGGCAGACACACCTCGCAAACCTTCCTGTATACTATGAGTTCAAGAACAACAACGTCGATCTTTCATCAGACGCAACAAAGAAAATCAGCTTCCAGTATGCCGATCAGTTCAAGAACATCTTCGACCTCTACCTGAACGATTCAGTCATCGAACCGAAGAACGTCGGTATCAAGACAGTCGACAACTCAATGGCTGAGTTTGCCCTTGAAGAATGCGCAATGGTTCAGAACGGAAACTGGGCATGGGGACAGATCAACGGAGTCAGCGGAAACAAGGTTCTTCCTGAGAACGTAAAGTATCTTCCAATTTATACCGGAGTCGCAGGTGAAGAAGGCCAGGGACTCTGCATCGGAACGGAAAACTTCTACTGCATCAACAAGAAGGCTTCTGAAGCTGACCAGAAGGCAACTGCAGATTTCATCTACTGGCTCTACTCATCAAAGACCGGAAAAGATTATGTAACCAACAAGCTCGGATTCATCGCACCTTTCGACACATTCTCCGACAACGAAAGACCGACCGACCCGCTTGCAGTTGAAATCAGCAACTGGATGTCAAAGCCTGGAATCACATCCGTGGCATGGAACTTCACATTGTTCCCGTCACAGACATTCAAGGACAACTTCGGCGCATCATTGCTCCGCTACGCACAGGGATCAAAGGACTGGGCAGATGTCAAGTCCAGCGTTGTATCTGACTGGGCAAGCGAAAGCAATATGTAAATAAATTATCCCTGCTGTTCCCCTTATTCGGCAGGGATTTTGTTGGGGTCGGGGCGGAAAGATCCGTTCTGACCAGAGCCATGCAATCCTTTATAAAAGGGAGGGTTTTTCCTGTTGAACCCTCCTTTTTTTTCGGGCTGCGTTCAAATCCTGTTCAGGAGGAGATTCATGAAAAAGGAAAATAATCCAATAAAAAAATATTTTCCGATTTTTGTCCTGCCGACGTTAATCTGCTTTGCGCTGTTCTTCTTGATTCCGTTCATAATGGGCATTGTGCTTTCGTTCACGAACTTTACGACCGTCACCGACATCAGGGGATTCGTGGGCTTCAAAAACTATATAAAGGCTTTCACCGCTGATTCCGAATTCCTGCATGCTCTCGGATTCACTTCGCTTTTCACCCTCGTCTCCATCGTTACCGTAAACGTGTTTGCGTTCGTCCTGGCTCTCATGCTGACCAAGGGTCTGAAGGGGACAAACTTTTTCAGATCGGTGTTCTTCATGCCGAACCTCATCGGCGGAATCGTATTGGGCTATGTTTGGAACCTCCTCATAAACGGATTCCTTCTCAAATTTTTCGGAGAGGACATTTCGTTCAGGACTGAGTACGGATTCTGGGGTCTTGTCGTTCTGACCAACTGGCAGCTGATCGGATACATGATGGTAATCTACATAGCGGGCCTTCAGAACATTCCTGACGACATGCTTGAGGCTGCTGAAATCGACGGCGCTTCTCCGCTGAAAGTTCTTTTCAAGATCAAGATTCCTATGGTCATGCCTTCAATCACAATCTGCATGTTCCTTACGCTTTCCAACTCTTTCAAGATGTTCGACCAGAACCTTGCGCTCACTGCGGGTGCTCCGGAGAAAACAACCGAAATGCTCGCGCTGAACATATACCAGACTTTCTACAACAGAAACGCAAACTGGCACGGTGTGGCACAGGCAAAGGCAACCGTGTTCTTCATAATCGTCGCGCTGATTGCATTCATTCAGCTCAGGCTCACGAACAGAAAGGAGATTGAATCATGAGAAAGGATGATAGAAAGATCGGAATCGGATTCGTCTACGGGCTTTTGGTCGTGCTCACGGTGGTTTTCATCTTCCCGATACTTCTGGTTTTCATGAACTCGTTCAAGTCGAGGCTCTATGTTTCGACCGTACCTTTTGCCCTTCCTGCAGGAAACATGTTCGTGGGGCTTGAGAACTACATCAACGGACTTACGACTTCCGGGTTCTTCCTTGCGTTCCTCCGCTCGGTCTGGGTGAGCATCGCATCCGTGGGTCTCATAATCCTCTGCACTTCCATGACAGCATGGTTCATTGTGCGCGTAAAGAACAAGCTTACGAAGGCTCTTTATTATATTTTCGTATTCAGCATGATCGTCCCGTTCCAGATGGTCATGTACACTATGACTTTCATGGTCACCACGCTCGCATTCGACAACGTTGCAGGAATCGTTCTCGTATACCTTGGTTTCGGTGCAGGACTTTCCGTGTTCATGTTCACCGGATTCGTCAAGGGCGTTCCGCTGGAGATTGAGGAAGCCGCGACAATCGACGGATGCAATCCTCTCCAGACTTTTTTCCTCGTGGTGTTCCCCATGCTCAAGCCCACTGCCATAACCGTTGCGATACTCAACGCCATGTGGGTCTGGAACGACTATCTTCTTCCGTACCTGATTCTCGGCTCTGACCATAAGACCGTGCCTGTTGCAATCCAGCTCGCCATGCAGGGTGCATACGGTTCAACGGATTACGGCGGATTCATGGCCATGCTGGTCGTGTCGATTATTCCGATAATTATATTCTACGTGTTCTCGCAGAAATATATAATCAAGGGCGTAATCGCAGGAGCTGTGAAAGGATAATGACCATAAAAGACATTGCAAGGGAGTGCGGATGCGCTGTCGGTACCGTTTCGAGGGTGCTGAACAACCATCCCGACGTGAGCGACAAGACAAGGGAAAAGGTGATGGCCGTGGTGGAGCGGTATGGTTTCGTCGTAAATGCGAACGCCAAGCAGCTCAAGAGCCAGGAGCGCAAGAACCTTGCCATAATCGTCAAAGGAACGTCGAGCACTCTTTTGAACGGTCTTTTGGAAAGGATACAAAGGAAGCTTGAGTCGCTTTCGTATTCGGCTGATGTAATCGTGCTGGATGAAAACGACAATGAGGGAATCAGCGCGACGAAGGTCTACTTTTCACTGAAGCCGCTCGGCATAATCTTTCTGGGAGGAAGCCCGGACAGGCTCGGCGGTGAATTCGAAAAGGTTCACGTTCCAAGCATACTGATTTCAAGCTCCGCAAGTTCCCTGGAAAGCGGATATGTTTCCAGCCTCAGCACAGACAACATGAAGGCTGCATACAGTTCCGCAAAGTATCTTTTGAAAAACGGACATACGAAAATCGCCGTTATCGGGGGAACCCTGGATTCCGAGCTTTCCCGCGTCCGGTACGACGGTTTCATGAAGGCCCTTAAAGGCGCGAAAGTTCCCTTTGATTTCGATTCGTCATATGAGGTTTCGAAATACTCCTTCGAAGGCGGATTTTCTGCCGCAGAGTCGCTCATGAAAAAAAATCCCGGTATCACGGCGATTTTCACGATGTCCGATGCGATGGCGATAGGCGCAATCAGAAAGCTCAGGGACATGGGCATGAAGGTTCCTGAAGACATATCGGTAATCGGATTCGACGGCATATCCCTGGGCGAATACATGATACCGCGCCTCACCACTATCAGGCAGATGGAGGACAGGCTTGCAGATGAAGGCCTTGAAATCCTGCTTGACTGCATAGAAAACAAGAGTTCCCCTTCTCACAGGCTGATTCCGTTCGAATTGGTGGAAGGTGAGAGCGTTGCGGACATAACCGCATGAAAATAATATAAAAGGTTGAGAATATGACTTTGCTTGATAAAAGGGCTGGCGGCGTCCTCATGCACATTTCGTCGCTTCCGGGAAAAACCGGTATAGGTACCATGGGTAGGAATGCCTATTCTTTCGTTGATTTCCTTCACGGTTCATCCCAGACATACTGGCAGATACTTCCGATCGGGCCGACCGGTTTCGGCGATTCCCCGTACCAGAGCTTTTCGACTTTTGCCGGAAACCCTTATTTCATAGATCCTGAGCTTCTTGAAGATGACGGGCTTATTTCGCGCTCCGACTGGGAGGACGTTGACTGGGGCGGTGATCCAGGGGCGGTTGACTACGGCCTTCTCTACAAACAGAGGCATGAGCTTTTCAAAAAGGTGCAGGAGAATTTCGAGAAAAAAGTCCCTTCTGATTTCGACGCTTTTTGCAGCCGCAACGCATACTGGCTCGACGACTATTCGCTTTTCATGGCGGTAAAGGATGCTCACTGCGGACGTGCTTTCGACACTTGGGAAGACGGCATAAAGAAAAGGGAGCCTTCTGCAGTCAAGGAATGGTCTCTGAAATGCGCCTCACGTGTTTCCTACTATAAAATACTCCAGTATCTTTTCTACAAGCAGTGGGATGCGCTCAAAAAATATGCGAACGGACAAGGCATAAAGATAATAGGAGACATTCCGATTTACGTTGCCGCTGACAGTGCTGACGTTTGGTCAAGCCCCGGGCAGTTTGCGCTTGATGCCGACCTTAAGCCGGTTGAAGTTGCCGGATGTCCTCCCGATGCATTTTCCGAAGGAGGCCAGCTCTGGGGAAACCCTGTCTACAACTGGGGTGCGATGAAAGCCGACGGATATTCATGGTGGAAAAAACGCCTTGAAATCAGCCTTAGGAATTATGACGTTCTGAGGATCGACCATTTCCGCGGATTCGATTCATTCTATTGCATACCGTTCGGTTCGCCTGATGCAAAAAACGGATGCTGGAGGGAAGGACCGGGTGCGGAGCTTTTCTTTGAAATCAGGAAGGAATTCGGGGAGCTTCCGATAATCGCCGAGGATCTTGGATTCCTTACAGATTCAGTGCGCAGGATGCTTTCCGACGTGGGATTTCCCGGAATGAAGATTCTTCAGTTTGCTTTTGATTCCAGGGGCGGAAACGATGATTATCTTCCCCACAAATACGAAAGGAACACGGTCGTCTACACAGGAACCCATGACAACGATACCATCATCGGATGGAAAAACGTGATATCCAGGGAAGACTATGAGCTTGCAAAATCATACATGAGATGCGGCGACGAAGGATTTGCGGAAAACATGATGCTTGAAGCTATGTCAACGGTTGCGAACACTTGCATTCTCACGATGCAGGATTTGCTCGGCCTTGACGGAAGCGGCAGGATGAACGAGCCTTCCACAGTCGGTAAAAACTGGAAGTGGCGTGCGCTTGACGGACAGATTTCACAGCGTGTCTCGGATTTCCTGAAGCATGCCTCTCATGTCTATCACAGGGAAAATCCTCAATTGTAAGTTATGATGATTTCATGTATAATGGCGCGTGCCGCTTTTTAATTTTACGGCGGCATCGGGGAAGATTTTCCGTCTTTCCCGGAAGTGAGGTCACATAATGAAATTGTCAAAGGTTCTGGCTGCTGCGGCTGCCGCTCTGGTTGTTTTTGGTTTTGCGTCATGTTCAGGAAAGAAGGCGCAGAATGAATTCGTTCTTGGTCTTGATGATTCTTTCCCTCCATTGGGATTCCGCAACGAAAAGGATGAGATAGTAGGATACGACATAGACCTTGCGAAAGAAGTCTGCCGCCGTCTTGGCATGAAATTCCGCGCACAGCCGATTGACTGGGCAGCAAAAGAGCAGGAGCTGAACACCGAGCAGATCACCTGCATCTGGAACGGATTCACTATTACTGAAGAAAGGAAATCAAACCTTGCGTTCACGAAACCTTACCTCAACAACGCACAGATAGTCGTAGTGAAGTCAAGCTCCGGAATAACCAAGCTCTCTGATCTTTCCGGAAAAAAACTTGGTGTACAGGCAGGATCCAGTGCCGCCGACGCTCTCGATGAAGCTGAAGATCTCAAGAAATCCCTTTCAGGCATAGTTGAATTCAAGGAAAACATAACCGCGCTCAACGATCTTGAAATCGGCGGTGTTGACGGAGTGGTCATGGACAAGGTGGTTGCAGACTATTCCATAAAGACGACGGGAAAACCGTTCACCATCCTTTCAGAAGGTCTTTCACCGGAATCATACGGCATTGCGTTCAAAAAAGGAAACGAAGCACTCCGCGACAAGGTTCAGGCAACTCTTGAAGAAATGGCGGCCGACGGAACGGTTGCAAAGATTTCTACGGAATGGTTCGGATCCGACATCAGCGTGATAGGCAAATAGAATCCGTTTTTATGAATTTTTTTACGGGAGATCCTGAATGCTGAACGTCATACTCTCAATGCTGAAATCGACTCTGGTTACGCTTGAAGTCTTCTGGCTTACGCTGCTTTTTTCGATTCCGCTTGGTTTTCCTCTCACCGCAGGAAGGATGTCCAAGATAAAGCCGCTTGCATGGACGGTCAACGCGTTTCTGCTCATAATCCGCGGTACGCCGCTCATGCTGCAGCTGATCGTAGTCTATTTCGGGCCGTATTATATTTTCCGTGTCTCATACGACAGGTTCACGGCAAGCATAATCGCATTGTCGGTGAACTATGCGTGCTATTTCGCTGAGATTTACCGCGGCGGCATACAGGCCGTTCCAAAAGGTCAGTATGAGGCGGCAAAAGTCCTGGGCTACACCCGCATGCAGACGTTTTTCAGGATCATACTTCCGCAGATTGTCAAGACGGTGCTTCCTTCCATGGGCAACGAAGTGATCACTCTGGTGAAGGACACTGCACTCGTTTCGGTGATCGGCGTGGTTGAGCTTCTCCGCACGGCACAGACGGCATCCAGCAGGATTTCTTCCACCACACCGATTTTCATAGCGGGAGCGTTCTATTTCATCATGAACTGGGCGGTATCGGCGGCATTTGCATTTGCGGAAAAAAAGCTAAGCTACTACAAATAGGCTGCGCGGATCTTTTTTGTACGGCTGATTACGGAGGCTCATGATGGGAATAATTTCGGTCAAGAATATAAGGAAATCTTTCAAGGACGGCGTTCAGGTTCTGAAGGACATATCGTTTGAAGTCGATGAAGGCGAGGCACTCGGAATAATAGGACCGAGCGGAAGCGGAAAATCAACTATCCTCCGCTGCATATCCCAGCTTGAAAAAGTTGACGGCGGAACTATATCCGTATGCGGAAGGGAAATAGTTTCTGACGGAAAATATGCCGGAAAAGAAATCCTGCGTGAAGCGGCGATGCAATCAGGTTTTGTTTTCCAGAATTTCAATCTCTTTCCCCACATGTCGGTAATGCAGAACATCTCGGATCCTCAGGTGAGGGTGCTGAAGACTCCGAAAAAAGATGCGGAAGAAAACGCGCGCATACTGCTTGAAAAAGTCGGTCTTTCGGGAAAAGAATCTGCATATCCTTGCGAGCTTTCAGGCGGCCAGCAGCAGAGGGTGTCCATTGCACGTGCGCTTGCCATGAAACCCAAGGTGCTTTTGTTTGATGAGCCTACAAGTGCGCTTGACCCTGAGCTTACCGGTGAAATACTTTCCGTGATCAGGCAGCTTGCGGAAGAAAAGATGACCATGGTCGTCGTAACCCACGAGATGTCTTTTGCGCGTGACCTGTGCAGCCACCTGATTTTCATGGACGGCGGAACGATAGTCGAGCAGGGAGGAAGCGGCATAATCACAAATCCTTCTACTGAAAGGCTCAGGAATTTCCTCAAGCGTTTCAACGGATAGAAAAACCGCTGGACCAGTCCCACGAAAAATAATCTGCACATGAAAAATTTGCATGGGCATGATGCAGATGATGCAACCGGGTTGGTAGACAGAATCAATCTTATACAAAGCAGAGGGACACCCGGTTTTCAGCGCTTTAACCAGGGTGATTGACTTTTGGTGCGCAAAGTTTTATCATTTTAGGACATGTGAGCAAAGAAGCTTTTCCTGAACCTTAATGGTGCCGGGTCAGGCTTTTTTTTTTGCCCAAAAGATTTTGGGGGACTTTATGGCGTTTCTTATTCTCGCGGACGGCACGGTCTTTGAGGGAAAATCCATCGGGGCAAGAGGATCAGCAATCGGGGAAACGGTTTTTACCACCGGAATGACCGGCTATATCGAGACACTGACTGATCCAAGCTATTACGGGCAGATCATCACACAGACATTTCCGCTTATCGGCAATTACGGCGTAATTCAGGAAGATTTCGAAAGCAGGAAGATTTGGGCGCGCGGATACATAGTCAGGGAAATCTGCGACCAGCCTTCAAATTTCCGTTCGGGCGGCGACCTTGACTCACTTCTCAAAAGCCAGAACATAGTGGGCATTTCCGGAATCGACACGCGTGCGCTTACGAAAAAACTCCGTGCATCGGGCGTAATGAACGGCATGATAATAAGCGGGGCGGAATGTCCTGAAATAACGGAAAGCCTTCTTGAAAAAATCAGGGGATACAGGATTACTGAAGCGGTTGAGACTGTGAGCGTCACCGACAGATCGGCTGAAAGAAAACCATCCGTCACCGAGGGATACCCGGAGCTGAACAAAGACATCATCAGGCTGCACGGAAAAAGAAAGCCGCGCATAGTGCTATGGGATTTCGGAGCCAAGGACAACATAAGGCGTGAACTTGAAAAGCGCGGTGCAGAAGTCATGGTCGTTCCCTACTCCGTAACCGCAGATGAAATAACCGGAATGAAACCCGACGGTCTCATGCTCAGTAACGGACCCGGGGATCCTGCGGACAATTCAGGCATAATCACGGAGATTTCACGTATATGCGGGATGAACAGAAGCGGTGAGATAAAGCTCCCTATTTTCGGAATCTGCCTGGGACATCAGATGCTTGCACTTGCTTCGGGTGCAAAAACATCA
>JAFPKH010000315.1:0-4192 GCA_017424825.1 Treponema sp.
GAAAGAAGTTCTTACAGGCATCATGGCAGATTTTTCAGCGAGCTTACGGCATAATTTAAAAAGCAGAAAGCCGAAAGGAAAGTAAGAAGACACGGATTAAATACGTTTTTAAGGAACCACTGGTTGTTTCCACAGCGCCTGCTAACAAGCGGGCGTTTTTCTTTTCACTTATATAATCCGGCGAAAAGGAAAAAACGCAACCACAAAATGAAAAAAATTTTCTGTTCACTTATATAATCCGGCGAGGACAAAAAAACGCAACCAAAAATTGAAAAAATTTATTACTTCACTCTTATAATCCCGTGAGGGTGAAAAAACGGAACCGGTGAAGCAGAATAATTTTTGCTCTCACTTATATACTCCGGCAAGGCGCCAAAATCTGTTGGAAAAAATTTCCCTCACTTGTATAAACAGGAATGGGTATTAAAATGCAAGTCGATTCACAAAAAATTTTTCTCTCTACTTGTATACTCCCGAAGGGGTACCCAAATCTAAAGTGGTTTTTCGATATTTTTCAAAAAACACTAACGGTTTGCAAATCAAATATAGGCGTGGCTTATTTCATAATGTAGCTATGATGCTCTCATCATGTATCAGTGTGTTGCTTTTTCATTAAGCTTTCTTTTAATTAAAACTTCATGGAAAACGCGTGCAATCTATGCTATAATACAACTGCGAAAACGTCACGAAATGGAGGGAACGCATCGTGACCTGGGAAATGGATTTGCGGATTATGGAAAAAAGGGCGCATGAAAAAGGAAAACAGGAAGGGAAAAAGGAAATGGCGTTGGAAATAGCTGATGCGTTACGCAAAAAGGGTATGTCCGACGATGAGATTGCTGAACTTACCGGTGTGCCTGAAAAAAAGGAAACGATGAAGTAACAGTTTGTTTTTGTGGTTTTCTGTTTGCAAGAGCAATATTTTTGCTCTAAATGATTGACTTTAATTTTGTATAAATGTTAGACCGCACGATTCTTTCGTAGCGCCTGTAACCATGCAGGCGCTTTTTGTTTATCAGTGAAATCAGTAGTAATGTCGGTTAACACACCGCACTGGAGAGAAACATTTGACAACAAATAACGCCCATTCTATATATAAACGTAAAAGGAGGGCCAAGCCAAATGAAGAATATGCAGGTATTGAAAAAAGATTTAACGCAAAAAAGATTTAATTGAAAAAGCCATGCATTGTAAGAATGCTGAAGAGCTGATGGCACTGGCCAGGTCAGAAGGCATTACCCTGACCAAAGAAGAGGCCGAAGCGTATCTGGCTGAAATGGAAGACGTGGAACTGGACGTGAAGAGCTGCACTGTGAGAGAGGCGCTTGGGAAAACGGCGCTGAAACGGGGCGGAGCTGCTGTGACAGTGACCGGCGTAAAATCCGCCGGCATTTTCGAAACCGTGTATGACGTGCTGGTTGGCGAAGAAGCGGATGAGGATGTTATCTTTGTGGCGGGGATTGCTGCCGAGGGGTATTTTACGCAAGGGGAACGGAGCCAGGGGGCGCAGGCGAAAACCGTCGCGTGAGCAGGTTTATTGTGTTTGATTGCATTTCAAATTTCGTCTGATATGTTTATGATATGGTATTTTCTTTTTCTAAAATTTCTGCTATACTAATAACAAGGAACAAGGAAACAAGGAAAACGCGTTTAAACGGAGGCGATAAGAATGGCAGAATCAGCACAGACATTATATGAACAGAAGCGGGTTACCATTACATCAAAAAGACAATTCACCATTCCTCAAAAGTTTTATACAGCACTTGGTTTTGCAAGGGAGGCTGTTTGCACGATACAGGGCGGGGCGCTTGTCATTAAACCGGTCGTGTACGCTCCGGGCGGAGATTTTTCTGAACATATTTTAGCGGATTTAATTGCGGAAGGATTTTCAGGTGAAGAACTGCTTACGGAATTTAAATTGAGACAGGCTAAAGTTCGTCCAGCGGTTAAGGCCATGTTGAAAGACGCTAAGGCGGCTGCGCGTGGAGAAGGTGAGTACGCCACCTATGAGGAAATCTTTGGGGCGGAGGAATGAAATGGCGGAATTGCGAATTCTTCCTCCGGCTGCCAAATATTTTAAAAAGCTGAAGGACAAGCAGTTAAAAAGATTGTTTCAGGAAGCGATAGATGAAATATTGGAAGACCCGTCTGTCGGGGAAGAAAAAAAGGGCGATTTAAAAGGGATCAAAGGATACGATATTTTTTATAATCATACGAATTATGAACTGGCTTATACTGTAGAATATGTCAAAAGAAACAATAGTGATGCAGTAGATGTCGTTGTTGTGATTATGGCAGGAACCCGTGAGAATTTTTATGAGGCATTGAAACGTTATTGGTCTTGAAAGATTTAAACGGCATTGAATATGATAGAAAACAATAAGGGTTATATTTTACGGCGTCTGCCCAAATAATTGGCAGACGCTGTTTTATGTGCAAAAAAATGTAAAATGCTTTCTGTAAAATATGATGGTAAAAGAAAAATAATAAAATACAATGCAATAACAATATAATGCATTGAAAATAATTGACGATACAATGCATAAGTGGTAAAATTTAAATACAAAAGAGTATATTAACAGGAGGTGCAAAATGGGTGCAGCAAACTCAATGAATTTTAGCGTTCGCATGGATAAAGATTTAAAAAACCGTTGCGAAAAATTATATGGCGAACTGGGTATGAATCTAACTACAGCAATCAATGTTTTTCTTCGTCAGTCCCTTCGTGTCGGAGGATTTCCTTTTGATGTAAAGTTAGATCAACCGGCAAAAGAAACCATTGCCGCTATGCTGGAAGCGGAAGCTATCTCCAGGGATTATTCTGTTAAGCATTATGATGATGTGGAAGAAGCGCTGAGGGAATTGAAACGATGAGTTATTCTGTTGTCTGGACAACCAAATTTAAAAGAGACTATAAAATTGCCATGAAGCGTCATCTTGATATAAATTTGCTTGACGACATCATTCGTAAACTGGCAAGAGGAGAAATGCTTCCGGAGAAAAATCGGGATCATGAATTAACCGGAGACTGGATTGGACATCGGGAATGTCATATTCAGCCGGATTGGTTGCTGCTGTATCGTATTGATGATAATGTTCTTGTCTTAACTTTAACCCGTACTGGAACTCATAGCGACATTTATTAAATTTATAATTAAAGGCCAAAAAGATTTAGCAGAGAATCGTGTAAAAAGGTGATGCAAGGTACAGGCATCTGGTCGATGATATCAAGCAGTATATGGATGTGAGAGGTGTTTCTGTATAATTTGATTCGTATGTTGAGGTAAAGGTAAATGGATGACGCGGTTTTGGAAAAAATTTACCAGGAAAAATTGGAAGAACGGATTATTGCTACATTGGCAGAAAAGCACGGGATTTCTCTGGAAGAAGCGATGAACGTTTATTACAATAGTAAGCTTGCGGATAAAATCCATCGCGGCGTAGAAGGTGTCCAGTATCTGGATCACAAAGTGCTTGTGCAGATTTTAGAAGAGACTGAACCGGAGATTTTTAAGTGATTGTTTAAACTAAATGTCCGTTGAAGGCAGAAATTAACTAATTAGTCCCCTGTCCATCGCTAAAGATTTTAACGTTGGGCAGGGGATTTTTTTGATTAAAAATGTACATTATTTTGTAAGGCCCATCTGTTAAGATAAAGTTGGGTTAGGTTGCTAATCCATTGGGAAAGAGTGATAAGCCTTGGGAGGAGGAACAAAGATGTCATTTTACGGATGGGACAGTCCCGATATCGTCTATTTGTACAGCGCGTCCGGGAAAAAGTTGCAGAAGGTTTTACGGGAAATGCAGGTGTGTGAATTTGTATGGAAACATCCGGAGCTGGTGTTTGACACAGGAGAGCCCGGAGCAAAAGCTAAAGTGGCAGCGGAAACCGGCGGCTTTGTGTTTGAGTTCGGGCCTGACGTGCAGCCCCAGGACATCAGCGATGCCTACGAAGCGTTTATTGGCATGGGCAATAAACGGCAAATGTACCTGGACAGGCATCACGAAAAAAAGAAAAAGGACAATGCGGATTCGGAAAACAGGTTAAACGAAGCAGAGGATGATCCGTTCAGTAATTTTAAGGGATTGTCGGATACTGCGGGGCGACAATGCCAACGTCAAGATTGACATCAGCCGCTTCAAGGGCCTGGGCGAGATGGACCCCCACGAGCTCTGGGAGACCACCATGAAC
>JAFPKH010000316.1:0-7746 GCA_017424825.1 Treponema sp.
AAAATGGATTCGGCGCTTCAAGCTCACTCTGCGGCAACGGATTGTTTTTTTTGAAACGCTCAAATATTTCAACAATCTGTTCCGATGAAAGAAGTTTCATTTCAATTCATAGATGATGTCAACTATGACGCTTATTTCTTTTTTCCCGGTCGAAAGAGGTGTTGAACCATCGCTCATGTTGTCAGCATACACCACACCGGATTCCCAAGTCTGGGTTATGGAATTTGAAGCAATCTGGGACATGTATGAAGGTCGTCCTCCCGTCCGCTCCTCCATGACAAGAACTTTTCCAAGTTTCGCACCCGCCGTTTCAACGGACTCCTCGGCGATGGCCTTCGCATTTTCTATTGCGAGAGTCCTTGCTCTTTTTACGGCCTTGACTTCCTCATCATAATTGAAAGAAAGAGAATCAACTCCTGTCGCACCGTTTTCTACAGCCACGTCAATCACGCCGCTTGCTTTTTCCACATCCGGGACAGTGACTTTTATCCTGTTTGTCACGATATAGTCGCCGTAAATCATGCTGCCGTCTTTCCAGTGGGTGTCCTGGGAAATTCCATAGTCATAGGTCTGAATGTCCTCACCCGAAATTCCTGCGGAAGAGATTGCATCAAGCACACGCTTCATTGTTCCGGCATTTTCTTCCTGCGCGCTCTTTATGTCGGCTTTTCTTGTTATCACGGAAAGATTCACGGTCGCCTTGTCGGGAGTGACATAAACTTTCCCGGTTCCGCTCACAGTAATTGTACGCATTTTATGGATATCTTTCTGGGAGCATGAGGAAAGCGCGAGAACGGAAACCGCAAGAACAAGAATTGATTTAAATACTATTTTCATACTCGCCACGACCTACTTTATTTCTCTTTTCAGCACGTCAACTTTATCGGTCTTTTCCCATGGGAAATCAGGGCGGCCGAAATGACCGTAGCTTGCAGTCGGAAGATAGATCGGGCGTTTTAGATCAAGCGTCTGTATTATTCCGGCAGGAGTGCAGTCAAAAACCTTTTTCACGGCTTCAACGATTTTTTCTTCAGGCACGACGGCAGTTCCATAAGTTTCCGCCATGATGCTCACAGGATACGGAACACCGATGGCATAGGCAAGCTGAATTTCACAACGCTCGGCCAAATCTGCTGCAACGATGTTTTTTGCGATGTAACGCGCCATGTATGCTGCAGAACGGTCTACCTTTGAAGGATCCTTACCGCTGAATGCACCGCCTCCATGACGACCCATGCCGCCGTAAGTGTCAACGATTATCTTGCGCCCCGTAAGACCTGCATCACCGACAGGACCTCCGATACAGAACTGACCGGTTGGGTTGATGTGGAATTTCGTGTTTGAATCAAGAAGCCCCGTTGAACCAAGGACAGGCTTAATCAGCTTTTCGATTATCGTTTCTTCGATTTCCTTGTGGCTGATTCCCGGATCATGCTGCTGTGAAACAACGACCGTGTCAATGCGGAGAGGCTTGTGTCCCTCATATTCAATCGTCACCTGTGATTTTGAATCCGGGCGGAACCATTTTACTTCACCGGCCTTTCTCATTCTGGCAGATTCAATCATCAGCTTGTGGGAATACATTACCGGTGCCGGCATCAATTCCGGTGTTTCCTTGCAGGCAAATCCGAACATCATGCCCTGATCACCAGCACCCTGCATGCCTTTATATTCTTCAAGACCTTCGCCCATGACACCTTGGTTGATGTCCTGGGACTGTGAATGGATCATGTTTGTGACAGCCATTGACTTGTAATCAAGACCATAATCAGGATTTGAATAGCCGATTTTCTGAGCCACATCACGCGCCACCTGCTGAATATCGACATAGGCGTTTGTATTAAGTTCGCCTCCGACCATAATCAGCGACTGGCAAGCAAACGTTTCGCAAGCCACATGACTTTCTTTGTCCTGACGAAGACATTCGTCCAAAATGGCATCTGAAATCTGGTCACAGAGCTTATCAGGGTGACCTTCACCTACAGATTCCGAAGTAAACAAATATCTCTTATTTTCCATAAGGCTGCCTCCAAAATTTTTAGTCTTGTGCTATAATTTCATCGTAGAAATTCGTAAAATCCTTTCTCTTTTCTTTTGTAAATGCAATGGCCGTGCGCGGATGCTGATTCAGAACTCCCGTCATCAAATACTGAAGATCAAAGCCCCACTGCTCGCCTTTTTCTTTGAGCGGAATCATGTAGTTCTGGATGAACTCAATCACCGGGTAAAGCTTGTATTTCGGATTGCGGAGGAAGCTGATCAGATTTTCCATCGAACAGTTACCGGCACCGCGACCCATTCCGGCATAAGTCGCATCAAGCCAGTCAACTCCGTCACCAACGGCTTCGATTGTGTTTGCAAATGCCAGCTGCTGGTTGTTGTGCGCATGCATTCCGATTTTTTTACCGTATTTTTCACCGTACTCAGTGTAAAGCCCCGCAATTCTTTCAATCTGCTCAGGATAAAGCGAACCGAAACTGTCAACTATGTAGATTACATCGACTGGTGAACGGCAAAGCATGTCGAGCGCCTGCTTAACGTCGGATTCCTGTGCGGTTGATATGGCCATAATGTTGCAAGTGACTTCGTATCCCTTGTTTTTGGAATCTTCAATCATGTCGATTGCAGACGGCATGGTGTTCACATAAGTTGCCACGCGTATGCAGTCAAGAAGGCTGTCAGATCTGTTGTGTATGTCATTTTTATAATCACAGCGGCCTACATCAGCCATGGCAGCAAGCTTAAGTCCGTCTTTTTTTTCACCGATCACGGAAAAAAGATCTTCGTCATCACAGAACTTCCATTTGCCGAATTTTTTTACATCAAACATTTCTTTGGAAGCTTTATAACCCACTTCCATATAATCAACGCCGGCCTTCAGGTTGGTCTGATAAAGCTCGCGCACAAATTCATCGGTAAAGAAAAAATCATTTACAAGACCACCGTCGCGTATGGTGGCATCAAAAACTTTTACAGATTCCCTGTATCCCAAAAGATTTGCAAGTTCTTTCATATTATACTCCTAGCGTTTCCATAATATGCAAAAATCAACAAGTATTCAATAGAAAAATACTATAAATAGAAACAAAAAGATTCAGGAAACACAAACTGCATGGCAAGCTTTTTTCAACGGTTGCCCAACTGGGGTATTACGGCAAAAAAAACAAGGTTTTCGCTTGAATCGTTAATCAGGCTGTGAGCGTGACCGGGGGGACAATAATGACAGTCTCCGGCTTCAAGGATTTCCTCGGTACCGTCAAAAATCATTTTTCCGCATCCGCTGATTATGTAAACCGTTTCGGAAGAACCTTCGTGCGTGTGAAGACCGATTGATGCACCAGGAATGAGCGTTCCGCGCATGATTTTCACATCGTCATCAGCATAGGTTTTTGCAGCAAGGGATTTTTCACCGCCTTTGAATTTCGGTAAATCAGCAACCGCCATTTTGTCAAAACTAATTTTCATTTTATCCTCTAAAAATTAAAACGCATGGACTGCCCTGACCATAAATTTATGATCGATCGAGTCTACGGTAGATGTCTTGTTTTTTCTTGCCCAAGCGCGGTTATTCTTTTCAACGGATGATGACCAGTAGAATTCCGTGTTTTTGATGTCCATTTTTTCAGGAGGAAGATTTTTGAACAAAACCCTTATTTCATCGCTCGTGGGTAAAAACCAATCCCCGGCATTTGTCGTGGAAGTCTTGTATTTTGCACACACATAGGCGGCGCTGTTGTCAGCCGTAAGCTTCGTTTTTCCGGATGAATTCAAAATTTCATAAGTCGCGGCCTTTCCTTCACCGATTCCGTACTTTGTTTCAGAATCTCCCATTGCAAAAGAGACCGGTCCCCATGTGACGCATCCCAAATCTTCCTTGGAAACTTCAAGATAGTGGCATACAACCGATTTTCCCTTGCCGTCATCGACAGAAAATCCTGCTGCATTTTTATAAAAAACAATTCCGCCGCCCGGACCAATGTCACCCACTTTATACGATTTTTCCCCCGCAAACACCAATGCTGAAACAATCAAAAAAACAAGCGCAATAAATCTTTTAGCCGAACGCGTTCCCATAAAAATCCCCCGTAACAAGTGTTTTCCCACCATTTAAACTATCGGAGATTATACCAATATGTGAACTTTTTTGAAAGAGCCGCTGGAAAGTCTTAAAAGTTTGATTGAAAAAACTTCTTTTTTACTATAACATAGCGCTATTGCTTATAATGCTAGTGCTTTGAAAATCTTGGCGGGGAGTCCTTCCCTGTCTAAATCCGTGTTTGGGGGAATTTATGTCTTCACCTTTGGAAAATTATCTTGCTTCCGCTAATGGAAAGCCGAATGCCGCGATGACAGCCTATGTCGCAAATCTTCAGCAGGTTGCGCAGGTCGGGCCGGATATTGCAGCGTCAATCGTCAATGAGCTGGAAAACCAGAGAAGCCACTTGAAACTGGTTGCGTCAGAAAACTATTGTTCACTGAACGTCCAGGCTGCCATGGGAAACCTTTTGACCGACAAGTATGCGGAAGGATACCCGGAGCACCGCTACTATGGTGGATGCGTGAATATCGATGCGGTTGAAAACACAGCCGCCCGTGAAGCAGAGGCTCTTTTTGGCGCAGATTATGCATATGTTCAGCCTCACTCAGGTGCAGACACAAACTTGGTTGCTTACTGGGCAATCCTCTCAAAAAAAGTTGAGACCCCTACACTTGAGGAGCTTGGCGTAAAATCCCTCGGCGAGCTTACCGACGAACAGTTTGACATGCTGAGAAAGCGTTTCGGAAACCAGCGTCTCATGGGACTTGACTACTCATGCGGCGGTCATTTGACCCACGGATACAGGATGAATGTTTCCGCAAGAATGTTCGAGAGCCATCCTTATGGTGTTGACAGGGAAACAGGCCTCCTTGATTATGACGCAATCGAAAAGCAGGCAATGGAAGTAAAGCCTCTGATTCTTTTGACAGGATTCAGCGCGTATCCAAGAAAAATCAATTTCCGCAGATTCCGTGAGATTGCAGACAAGTGCGGAGCAGTTCTGATGGTTGATATGGCACACTTTGCAGGTCTGGTCGCCGGAAAAGTGCTTACCGATGATTTTGACCCGGTAAAATGGGCGGACGTTGTTACCACGACAACACACAAAACTTTGCGCGGACCACGCGGAGCCATGATTCTCTGCAAGGCCGAATATGCCGACTACGTGAACAAAGGATGCCCGATGGTTCTTGGCGGGCCTCTCGGACATGTCATGGCGGCAAAGGCAATCGCATTCAAGGAAGCCCGCACACCGGCGTATCAGGAGTATGCCCACAACGTTGTCAAAAACGCACAGGCACTTGCAGACGCATGTAAGTCAAAGGGAATGATTCTCCAGACCGGCGGAACAGAAAACCACCTGATGCTCGTTGACGTGACGACTTACGGACTCACCGGAAAACAGGCGGAAGCTGCTTTGTTCAAGTGCGGTGTCACAGCAAACGCAAACGCGCTCCCTTATGACAAAAACGGTGCATGGTGGACATCAGGAATCAGAATCGGAACACCGGGACTCACGACCCTTGGAATGGGTGTCGAAGAGATGAAGGAAGTTGCCGAAATCATTGATTTGGTCTTAAAGGGAACAAAACCGGGACTCACAAAAGACGGAAAACCTGCAAAGGGAAAAATCGATCTTGACCCGGCGGTTGAGGCTGAAGGCAAAAAAAGAGTCCAGGCCCTGCTCCACAAGTTCGTTCTCTACCCGGAGCTTGATTTGGACTTCCTCAAAAAAGAGTTCGTAAAATAAACTTTTTTTAATCTGAAACTGAGAGCCGTTGGTTTAAAAAACTAACGGCTTTTTTTGTACCGTCCATGTAACATTTCCACATTGTTGATTTTTTTTATATAAAATTATAGAGTGAAAATCTCCAAAATCTAAAAATTTTGGGATTCCGGTAAAACATGTGCCGGAGCAAAGGTGGGAGAAAAATGAAAAAATTTTTTTTGATTGTCAGCTGTGTTTTTTTAGGGACAGCCTGTGCCGTCGCAGATGAAAAAGATGATCTTATTTCTTCACTGATAAGATTCATTTCAAGCGCAGAATACAAGGGCATAAATCATGACGGCGTGTACACCATGACAGCAGAAAACGTCGTCATCTATTCCAATGAGCTGGATCAGTACGAGCCTTTCAAATCTTTTGAAAATCAGATTACATCGACATATTACATCCTGAACAAAGCAAGCATCGCAGCAGGTCTTACGCCGGTTTATTCAATCGACAACGAAACGGATCCTGAAAAATGGCCTGCCGAAAGAACCATGGGAAATGTAGTTGCGGACAAAAATGCAGACGGATACAGAAGGGCCGGAACCAAGGGATTTACAAGCACCATAGACACTATAACCTACATCGATGCCGAAGAACAGAGAAAATTCAACGAAAGAGCCGCCGATGAAAAATCAGCAGGGGAAAAAAGGCTTGCCGAACTGCTCGAAACATTCATCTCAAAGCTAAAAAACGTTGACTATGATCTTTATTGGGATTCTTTACGTAACAAAGAATACATGATTTCAAAAACGCTCGTTGAAATCTACTCAAGGGAATTCAACAACCTTTTGCCGCCGTCATTCAAAACTGATGCAGCATTAAAATATGTCCTGAACAAAGCAAGCATAGCGCACGGACTTGAACCTGTGTACAACGTGAACAAGGAAACCGCACCGGAAAAATGGAATCTTCCGCGCTACAGGGAAATAAAAGAATCAGCTTCAGCAAACGGATACAGGCTTGCAGAAACATATCACAAAAAAGCAGCCGGCATCGAAAACACGGCCACAAGCTATTCGATAATCCGCTTCGACAATGCCGACACATTAAAAATCAAGGAAGGCAAAGCAGCTGCAGGAAAAGCATACCTTGAATCAATCGGACTGAACGTAAGTGTGAACGGCAATCAGGTGATGAAACTTTCCGACAAAGCGGACAAGAGCTTCGGTATAATCACCACGGACGAAAAAGACTACAAGATTTTCTCATTCACCACAAGCGGAAAAAAATCTGCGGCAGCAAAAAGCGGATTCAAGGACGGTGATCTTTTCGTAATTGCAAACGGAACCGCAAAAAACGGAAAATCAACTTCACACATCACGACGATAATCAAGCTTGATTCCAAAGTGATAAATCTTTCAAGCTACGGAGGAAACGCAACGATTGATGATTTGTATGCGGCATTTGAAAAAGCAGCCGATGCAAAAAATGTTTCCATACAAATAATCCGCGCTTCAAAAACTTCGACCACATATAAGGAATTCCAGATAAAAAAGTGAAAAAAGTCATTTTATGCCTTGCATGTTTTTTAGCTTGCTCTAATTGCCTGTTTTCCCAGGTTGCGGCGGAAGAAAGTGAAGGAACGACAGAACCGGCTCTCCAGGAAACCACCGACGTTTTTTCAGACACTGATGACGAAGCCGATTTTATTTCCCAAGCTGATTCTGCCCCTGCTGATGATTCACCGGAGATTGAAACCGCAGAAGAACCTGAACCACCGGCAAAGCTTTCTGATGAAGAGCTGAAAAAAAAGGAAGAAGAAAAAGCAAAGCGTGATGCAATAATCGACAAAATAATAGAAAAAATCTACAACGCAAAATATTCCGTCGAAACAAAAAACGGAATTCCCGTAAAAACGACGGAAACACTTTATCTTGCAAACGAACTTTCCCAATACGAACCGTTCAAAACATTCAGGAGCGGACGCTGGGAA
>JAFPKH010000317.1:0-5087 GCA_017424825.1 Treponema sp.
AATCTTTAATGAAATCGCAAAAGGTGCGGGTAAGCACACTGAAATCCCGGAGGATCAGCGAATAGAAATGCTTTTGAACACAATGATTGCGACTGGGCTTTTAATCAAAAATAAAAAACAAAGTTTTTACGAAGTGATAGAAAAGGTCGCAACAAAAGGCGGAATCACGGAGGAGGGTGTGAAAGTCATAGAAAAAGATTTCCCCCACGTTGTTGATGAACTGTTTGAAAAGACTTTGGAAAAACGGCGGCTTACAGAAAAACGCATGGCGGATGGAATATGAATATGGGTGAAACAAAAATGAATTATAAAATAATCGACAGGGAAAAATATTATCGGAAGGGTGTGTTCAGGCATTTTTCGGAAGACTGCAAATGCTCCACATCCATGACCGCAAGAATTGATGTCACAGCCTTGAAGGATTGGTCGAAAAAATCCGGCACGAAATTTTACATCAATTTTTTGTACATACTTTCAAAGGTTCTGAACTCGCGCGACGATTACAAAATGGCTTTGAAATGGGAAAGCGGAGAACTGATTTGCTATGACCAGATAAATCCCATTCAATATGTTTTTCATGACGACACTGAAACATGCACGCCCGTGTACACGACATATTATGCGGACTACAATGCGTTCTATAAAAATGCGGCGGCGGATATTGAAAAAGCGAAAGGGACACGCGACTATGGCCTTGACTCACAAAATCATCCGAACTGGTTTGACGCATCTTACATCTCGTGGCTTTCGTATGACTCGCTCAACATAGAGCTTCCCGACGGATACCTGTACCTGCTTCCGATTGTGAACTGGGGAAAATACAGGGAAGAGTCCGGTCGATTTGTAATGCCGGTTTCCGTAAGACTGAACCATGCAATTGCCGACGGATATTTGATTGCAAAAGTTTTTAAATTGCTGCAGGATGAAATGGAAGATTTTGTAAAAGCGAGGTTGATTTAAAATGGAAATGATTTTGAGAGAATATAAAAACGAGGACGCGGCGACAATCTGCAAGTGGCTCAGGACGGAAGAAGAACTGTACAAATGGTCTGCGGACAGATTCAATAAATTTCCGCTTTCCGAAAATGACATGAATGAAAGCTATGCGCCGCAGCTTGAGGGCAAAAGATTTTTCCCGCTCACGGCGGTAGATGAAAATGGAAATGTTCTTGGACATTTTATAATCCGCTATCCGAGTGAAAAAGACGACACATCCGTGCGCTTTGGTTTTGTAATTATAAATCCAGAGTTCAGGGGCAAGGGACTTGGAAAGAAAATGCTTTTGCTCGGAATTGAATATGCGAAAAAAAATCTGGGTGTGCATCGAATTGATTTGGGGGTGTTTGAAAATAATCCCGGTGCAAGACATTGCTATGAGGCTGTCGGTTTCCGTGAATACAGCCGACGGAATTGCAATTTGAAAATCGGTTCGTGGACTTGCGTTGACATGGAAATCATTTTGGAAAAGAAAGAATTCATTTTTCCATGCGGCTCTGAAACTTTTGAAACTGAAAGGCTTGTAATGCGTAAATTCACTTACGATGATGCCGATTCAATGATGCGCAACTGGGTTTCGGATGATGGTGTGCAGAATATGTATGGAGAGCCGTCTTATAAAACTAAGGAAGATGTGAAGGGTCTTTTGGACAAGTACATCAATGGGTATCAAAGCGGCGTGTATTTCCGCTGGGCGATAATTGAAAAATCATCCGGCGAGTGCATCGGACAGATTGCATATTTTCTTGTGGACCACAAAAATCATTTTGGCGAGATTGAGTATTGCATCGGAAAAGATTTTCAGAGACGCGGATATGCGACGGAAGCGACAAAGGCTGCAATAAAATTTGCTTTTGAAAAAATCAACTTCCATAAAGTACAGATTTGTGTGCGACCTGCAAACATACCGTCAAGAAAAGTAATTGAAAAATGCGGCTTCACCTACGAGGGTACTTTGCGCGATTATTTTTTCATGGACGGAAAATACGAGGGCAGAATGTATTACTCGATTTTAAAAGATTAAGACGCTGCATTGAATATTTTTAGCTCGCAAGTTATGTAAGATTTTTTTATCGGAGAAATAAATTGAACACACTTGATGCAATAAAAAGCAGAAGAAGCTACCGAGGAAAATATAAGGCGGAGCCGGTACCGCGTGAGGATTTGCTTGCGATTCTTGAAGCAGGACTTTCCGCACCGTCTGGATGCAACAAACAGACAACGAGTTTGATTTGTGTTGATGATGCCGAGACGCTGAAAAAAATAAAATCGGTAATTGAGCCTCCTGTGTGCGAGACGGCACCCGCATTGATTTGTGTTCTTTCGCAAAATATAAATGCGTATCGTGACAGATGTTTTGCTGTTCAGGATTATTCCGCCGCAATACAAAACATGCTGCTTGCGATTGTGGAGCTGGGCTATCAGAGCTGCTGGTACGAGGGGCACGTAACCGACGAGGACAGAATCTGCGACAGGATTGCGGAGATTTTGAATGTTCCCGAGAATTATAATCTTGTGTGCATTCTTCCTGTTGGTAAGGCTGAGTCTGAACCAGGTTGCCCGAAGAAAAAATCATTTGAGGAACGCGCCTGGTTCAATTCATTCAAGGCGTGATTTGTGATTTTGTGATAATTAAAAATTGAGGAATGACAATGTGTGAAAATATAGCATACCGACTTGCGACGGAAAATGATTTGGATGAAATCTGTGCGCTCATAAAAGCCGCAATTTTGGAAATGGAACGTCAGGAAATTTTCCAGTGGGATGAAATCTATCCTGCGCGTGAGGATTTTCTTTCAGACATAAAATCAAAAACTCTTTTTGCAGGTCTTGTTGATTGCGGAAATCAAAAGAGAATTGCTGTCATCTATGCGCTCAACAAAGAGTGTGATGACGAATATAAAAAAGCAAAATGGAAATCGGACGGCGAGTGGAGGGTGGTTCATCGTCTCTGCGTTCATCCTGATTTTCAGAGGCGTGGAATTGCAAAGGCGACCCTGAATCATATTGAAAAAGAACTGCTGTCGCTCGGGGTAAAAAGCATTCGACTTGATGTGTTCAGTCAAAATCCACATTCACTCAAATTGTACGAACATTCCGGATATTATAAAACCGGAGAGGCTTCGTGGCGCAAGGGACTTTTTTATCTGATGGAAAAGGTGCTTGAAGAGAAGACTCTTTATGTTACTGATTTGGACGGAACGCTTTTAAACAGGCAGGAAAAAATCAATCCGTTCAGTATCGATGCAATCAACGGTCTGGTTGAAAAGGGAATGCTTTTCACTTATGCGACCGCACGCTCCCTGGTGTCTGCGTCGAAGGTGACGAATGGTCTTTCCACGAACATTCCAATCATCGCGTACAACGGCACATTTATTTTTCAAGCGTCCACCGGCGAGATTCTTTCCGAAGAAAGTTTTACCGATGATGAAAGAAAGTGTGTCCGCGAAGTTTTGACCGATTACAAAATCAGTCCGCTGGTTTATTCGTTCATTGACGGAATTGAAAAAGTTTCGTGGAATCCGAAATTTGAAAATGACGGCATCAGGCGGTATTTAAGCATGAGAAAGGGGGACAGGCGTTTCCGTTCTGTGGACAATGACGACTCGCTTTACGAAGGCAAGATGTTTTATTTTACGTGCATCGGTGAAAAGGATGAGCTTGAGCCTGTTTATGAGATTTTTTCAAAAGACTGCCGCTACCGTTGCACAATGCAGCAGGAACTCTACCGGCCCGAATACTGGTGCGAGATTATGCCGGCCCTTGCGACAAAATCAAATGCAATAAAAAAGCTGAAAAAAATGTGGGGCTGCACAAAAGTAATTTCATTCGGGGACGCAATAAATGACATTCCTATGTTTGAAATTTCGGATGAGTGCTATGCCGTGTCAAATGCAGTTGATGAATTAAAATCGATTGCGACCGGAATCATAGAAAGCAATGATGATGACGGCGTTGCAAAATGGCTTTTGAAAAGAGTTGGAGGAAAATTATGAACATTGTTTTTGGTGAAGCAACAAAGGATGATATTGATGAGCTTATCCGAATGAGGATTGCATACATGAAGGATGATTTCGGAAGTGTAAGCGAGCATGAAAAGGAATGCATGGAAAATCAGCTCCGGGATTATTTTGGACGCAAACTTGGAACTGAACTTGTCGCCTTTGTCGCAAAAGAAGAAAATAGGATCGTTTCGGTCGCTTATCTGCACATAATCGAAATGCCCGCAAATTCTGTTTTGCTGAATGGATTTTACGGAACCGTTTTGAGCGTGTATACCGAGGAGGGGTATAGGAGTAGAGGTCTGTGCACTAAGCTTATGCAAAATCTAATTGCGTATGGAAAAGAACATGGACTTGGAAGAATTGATCTTTCTGCAACAAATGACGGATATCCGATTTATGAAAAACTTGGGTTCAAGGAAAAAGACAATCGCTACAGGGACATGCGGTACAAAATTATTTGACCTGCACATTTTACGGGAGACAGAAATGGATATTGTTGACAAGAGAATTGACGAAGGAAAAGCATTTGACTGGGGAAGGACATCGGCAGATTACGCCCGCTTCCGTGACATCTATCCGGAGATTTTTTACAGGAAGATTGTGGACAGGGGACTTTGCGTTGCTCCTCAAAAGGTTCTAGATCTTGGGACCGGAACCGGGGTGCTTCCAAGAAACATGTATCGCTTCGGTGCAAAATGGACTGGGACTGATATTTCTCCTGAGCAGATTGAACAGGCGAAACGACTTTCAAATGAAGCTGGCCTGGACATTGATTTTCAGGCTGTGTCTGCGGAAAAAATTGATTTTCCATCGGAGTCATTTGATGTGATTACTGCGTGCCAGTGCTTCTGGTATTTTGACCATGGGAAAGTGATGCCGGATTTTGCACGCGTTTTGAAAAGCGGCGGAAAGCTTTTGATTCTCTACATGGCATGGCTTCCGTTTGAGGACAGGATTGCCGGAAGAAGCGAAGAGATTGTTTTGAAATACAGTCCAAAGTGGTCTGGTGCGGGAGAGACGAAACATCCAATCTGGGTGCCGGATGTCGCATACGAATATTTTGATTTGGAAGATCATGAGGAATAC
>JAFPKH010000039.1:0-3221 GCA_017424825.1 Treponema sp.
AAAATGTCACAAATGAAAAAATCAAAAATCATTTTTTTTTTAATTTTACAGACTTTATCAGTCGCCTTGCTTTTCCTTTCATGCACCAGCACGGAAACAAGCAAAAGAGCTGCCGACAGACGTTTGCAGAATCTCGTTGAGGAAACCTTGGGAGATAGAAGCGGTTCGATTGTCGTCATGAAGGCTTCGACAAAAGAGATTATCGCATCGGCCTCAAACAAAAGAGATGAAAACAATCTTTCTCCTGCGGGAAGCCTTTCTTATTTAGCAATAACAGACGCTTTGTTGAAGAATGAAAAATTCAATCGTGATGCAATTATAAACTGTAATGGCAAAAGCGAAATAAATGGCTGCACAGTGGAATGCAATATATATACCGGTCATGGAGAGCTTTCCTTGAAGGATGCGCTTGCCCAAGCTTGCGATGTCTATTTTGCCGAAGCCATGCAGGAGTGTGGCTCAAAAGCACTTTTGGAATCCGCGCGGAAATTCAATTTTGAAATCATCGATGACGTGTGGCTTTCAAGACCCTATCAAGGAGCGGAAACAAGTCCGGTGAAAATGGCCCAGATGATGTCCGACTTGTGCAGGGACAATTCAACGTCCGCCAAGGAATTGAAAGAACTTCTTAGATACAAGGTTACGAACGGCAGCGCCAAAAAACAGCTTGACAATAGCAAAATAAAAATAGCGGGAACGATTGCCACTTCGGATCCTTCGGACTCATCCATAAAAGACAGATGGAATTCATGGGGAGTTTCTTATGCCCCTTACGACGCGGCATTGGACGAGCAGATTGTGGTTTCCGTTCTGATTGACGAGAACAACGAGTGGGAATGGTACGCTCCGTATGCGACGAACATAATCGTACAGGGATATTTCAACAATCAGACATACGAGGAATCCTGCAAGGAACTTGGGTTTACACAATTTGCAAAATGAAGCCTTTGATGCCGTAAGCTGTTATAGGGCAGGGCGATATGAGTTTGCGGAAGGTTTGCGTTTTCCGGAGTATTTACTGGAAATGATTTCAAAAACACATACCGAATCTGCCTGCCCGTCAGTGAACTCAAATCTTTTTCCCATTTGGTGCTCAACTATTTTTTGAAGCGCATGTTTTTTTTCGGAAGGATTTTCTATGAACTCTGCCGTTCCCTCTCCTATGACGCTTGAATAATAATATCCTGAATTGCATGGAGTTTCCGTAAATATCGGCTCGCCTTCGCTGAATGTGGTGAAGCATACTTTGTTGTTGTTTTTAAGTATGTCGATTTTTCTGCCTTCTTTTGCGGAGTGGAAATACATTGTCAGTTTTCCGTCTTTTATTTCATATCCATAATTCAATGGAACGACATAAGGCGCGCTGCCGTCAATCATTGCGATGCAGACGGTCTTGCATGAATCAAGAATTTCTTTTATGCCGTCAACTGTGGTTACTTCCCTGTCCTTTCTTCTCATACCTAAATGCCTCCGATTTTATCTGCATTTTATTTTATTCGGATGAATCTTTTTTGTCGATACCGTGCGTTATTGAAGGGGTGAAAAACGGCTTCCACTTTCTTGAATTGTCAAGCGCTAGAAATCCACGTCGGACAGGTATCTTTTCAGCAAAAAGGTGCAGAAGTAGGGGAAAGTGCGGATGTTGTTTCCGAATCCTATGTTTCCGTGTACAAGCTTTATCCCGGTGCTTATGTCTGGATAGGATTCGCTTTTGATGAGGGTTGAGAGCGACTTTGATCTTCCGTTCGTGGATTTTACTTCCAGCGGAACAAGCGATTTTTTTGTGCGCACGAAAAAGTCCTGCTCCAGAGTTGAGTTTTCCTTTTTGTAGTAGAACAGTTCATATCCCTGCTTGCAAAGTGCCTCCGCAATCACGTTCTCGTATAAAGCTCCTTTGTAGACGTTCATGTTTTTGTTTGAGCGCAAATCATCCTGGGACTCTTCGTCAAGGCTCGCAATCAGAAGACCTGTATCCCTGAAATAGATTTTATATTTGTCATCCTTGTAATTTCCTTTCAGCGGCAAATCAGGTGTGTGAAGGCAGTGGCAGATGTTTATCATCCCGGCATCGGAAAGCCATTCGATGCATCCCCAGTAATCCTTGAATTTTGCGCCATTTGCGACCTTTGAAATCTGGAACTTCTTGTTTTCCTTTGCGAGCTGGACCGGAATATGATTGAACACGTTAAGCACACGGGTTTTGTCTATTCCCTCGACATATTTTTTTATGTCTTCCTTGTAGTCGTTAATCAGCTCCTGTTGAAGGTCAAGGCAGCCTTCGAAAGTCCCTTTTTCAATGTAAGAGACTATTACCCTCGGCATCCCGCCCAAAATGCAGTAATCAAGAAAAAGTTCGTTGAACACATTCATTGTCGTCTGATTGAATGGCTCGCATTTTTTCATGTGAGAAAGCAATTCCCCGGTGTCATTTTCTCCGTACCCTTTGGCCCATAGGAATTCCTCAAAATCAAATGACTGCATGGAATATTCGCTTTTATATCCCGTGCTGTTGCTCTGGATTTTTTTGTAGTTGATTCCGAGCATTGACCCGCTGCATATCACGTCATATTTCGCATCCATGCAAAATGATTTCAGGCTTGCGGCAATGTCCGGGTAATCCTGAATCTCGTCGAAGAGTATGAGCGTCTTTTTCTCCACGAACTTTTTTGACGGGTCGATTCTGGAGATGTTTTTTATGATTTTCTCACTTTCATAGCCGTCCTCGCAGATTGTCATGTATTTTGTTTCGAGCGCGAAATTTATGTTTATGAAATTTTCATAGCTCTCCGCAAAATGGACAATGGATTCTGTTTTTCCGATTTGCCTCGCTCCTTTGACAATCAGAGGCTTTTTATCTGCGGAATTTTTCCATGAGATAAGGAAATCATCAATTTTTCGTCGTGCGTACATGGGGATATTATATCACATTTCCTAAAAAATGAGGGAATAATTGGAAATATTTCCTAAAAAATGAGCGAATTATTGGGAATCTTTCCTAAAACATGAGCGAATTTGCACCAAACCCGCTCAAACTGCCCCTCCCTTGACACCCCATAATACTTTCCTTAAAATAACCTCATGTTGACAATGTTTTCAGAAAAAATAATGCAAAACCCTCTTGACAAAACTTCCATGGCGGGTACTCTCTGTCAACTGTCAACTGTCAACTGTCAACTGTCAACTGTCAACTGTCAACTGTCAACTGTCAACTGTCAACTGTC
>JAFPKH010000318.1:0-3071 GCA_017424825.1 Treponema sp.
CCGGTGAGGCGGTATCATGTTACGGCCATAGAAAGATGGAAGATTCCTTTCCTTATGACGTGCGGTCACAAAAACGATCAGGAAGCCGCATCCGTTGACGTGGACAGTGAGCTTGAAGAGCTTGCCGAAGAATTTTCATCAGACGGGAACTGAATCCGGTGGAATCCGTATGCACAGATCATGTTCCTGAATCTTCAACGGTAGAAAAGGGAAGAAACGGCGAGAATAGGGCAGTCTCATACCTTTCCTCTCTCGGATACGGGATACTTGACCGGAATTTCCGCATGGGCCGTTCAGGTGAAATCGACGTGGTGGCGGAAAAAGGCGACGTGCTCGTGTTCGTTGAAGTCAAGGCGCTTCCTCATGGAAATGCCGAAATGCTTGCCCATGAATTAAATTACAAGAAACAGCAAAAGATAATCAAAACAGCTAAATTTTACATCGAAAAACATCGACAATATAAATGCAAGGCAATCAGATTTGATGTACTTGCAATCGATGTCCCGGGACTGGAGCCGGTGCACCACATTGTGAACGCTTTTTCGGAGTAAATACAGTATGCCGGTTTCAAAGAATTCTTCCGCGAAAAACAAAAATAACATCCTTCGCATAAAAGAGCTGCAGCAGAAAATCCAGGATGAAACTTACATCAGTTTTGCGGTGGAGCGCATTGCCCTGGTCGTCAGCAGGCAGATCGTCGAAAAACGAAATTCTCTCCACGCCCCGGAAAAAACATACTAGAAAAAAAAATCAGATTGCACTATCATTTGCGGTATGAGTAGAGATAGAGACAGACGCAGAAGACATTCAGGCTCTTCCGGTCAGAACAACGGCCGCCGTCATGAAGAAAACCAGTCCAAAGAATTCAGGGAGAAAAAAAGCCGCTTCAGGCCTCATTCTTCAGTTTCGCACAATCAGATTCAGTCAGAGGATGAGGCCATAATGAATTTCAAGAGCGCGAATCAGCCGGTATGTCCGGTTTGCTCCAAGGTCATAAACGATCTGGCATCGGCACTCAGGGAAAGAGGAGGTGAAAATCCGATCCATTTTGAATGTGCCATGGAACAGGTGGCTGCAGGAGAAAAGCTCGGTGACGGTGACAAGATTGCATATATCGGCCAGGGAAGGTTCGGAGTGCTTAATTACCCGAACATCCGTGACGTACGTCATTTTACGATCAAAAAAATCATAGACTGGGAAGACCGGAATTCACGCGGAGAGTGGCGCGACGAAATGTCATCGCTTTTTTCACAGATAAAGTAGCCGCATTCCCACTTGAAAAAGCGGAAGATTTGTTTTATAATGATTGAACCTTGCCGGGATGGTGGAATTGGTAGACACAAGGGACTTAAAATCCCTCGGATGGTAACATCCGTGCCAGTTCAAGTCTGGTTCCCGGCAGCATGCCGCCTTGGTTTTTCCACGGCGGTTTTTTTTCAAATTTTTCTAAAAACTCCAATTCAAGACTGGTATATATGACAATCCTTATGTTAAAATAAGTCGGAGGAAGAGTTTTTGATACTGCTGGGGGTTCATGATATGCCAAAGAAGACTCGATGAGAAATTGTGAACAGGAAGCTGGCTTATAAGAAAGCATATTGTTTTATATCTCTTTGTGTTCTATTGCTCTTTGTATCATGCGAACAGTACAATCTGCCTGTGAAGCACTGGTTCGACTACTGGACATCTACCTGTCAGGTTGGAAAAATCGAATATGCCTCCGAAAATACATATCTGAACGGCGGGCTGAATCTTTATGCAAAAGATTCCGTAGAAATAAACCTTTATACGATAAACCCTCAGAAAATCACGCTTCTAAAAAATCCGGGCGGAGTAAGCTGCTTTACGTTCAAGGCTGAGGGTGGTTCTCTTGTCTTTCCTTCTGAAGAAATAATGGTCGATCCGACCTACATAAAAATCCGCGCAAATCTTCCTGACGAATGGCAGGGAAAAAGAATCACCCTTTCGGGATGCCTCTGGCCAGAAAACCGCTCGTCATTTTCCGAGGCAGATTTGAAATCTCAAAGCCCGGAACTCTTCTATTCAACGACCTTCATACAGAACACCCCGCCGGACAACATCAAGAACATGCAGGTTGTAAAGCAGACGCTCGGAGGAAAAAACGCATACCTTTCGTTCGAACCACCGGACCAGAGCCTTTACAGAAACAAGAATTCGACATACGAGATAAAATGCTGGCTGCGTGAAAGCGACGGAAACCTTTATTACAAGGGAAGCAGAATCCTAAGCCTCAGTGACAACAGAAATCCGGACGCGGGGAGCAATGTTTTCTTCTACTATTTTGATGAGCAGGTTGACAATTTTACATCCTACGAATACACGGCGCAGGTGACCGGTCCGCACGGGCTAAAGGCGGAACTGCTTTCCACCGACCCAAGTCTGGGACTGAACGTGCTTGTGGAGCCGGAAATCAACGTGATGGATGCTTTCAACGGACTCAGCGATGACCAGGGATTTGAGTGCATCGAGGTTCCGTCAAACGAAAGTCAAGTTTCGTTTACAGTTTCTGGACAGGAGGGCGACAGTCTTTCCGTAAGCGTGGACAATGCTTCCGTAAGTCCAAACTCCGGTATCTACACGGCAAGCGGAATCGGACAGCACACAATCAGAGTGGAATCAAGCAGGCTCAATGCGGTCTCCGTGGCTGTAGAAAAGAAAATCAGAATCGTGAAGAAACCTGACGAGGCCGTGATTGATTTTGGAAGCGACTTCAACGGATTCGAGGATGCCGGTGGATTCAAATACATAGAGATTGATTCCGATGCTTCTACAGTCTCCTATGAAATTCGAAGCGACGAGGAAGGAACGACACTCACCACAAATGTCGATGGAGCCATATCGGAAGGTCAAAAGAGCGGAAATCTTTCTTTCGGGCCGCACACCCTTACGGCGACAGTCCACAAGGAATTCTGCATGGACAGGGAACTTTCCGCACCAAAAAAAGTCATGGTAGCAAAACAGCTCCAGGCTCCTTTGTTTGAATTCAATCTGCCGGTAAAACTAGGAAGCGACGGATACAAATATATTGAAGTCCCGGCACAAAACGGAAG
>JAFPKH010000319.1:0-4011 GCA_017424825.1 Treponema sp.
ACTCCATACCGCTACACCAGCATTGCAGAGCACAACGGAATTTCCGATGCAAACAAAATCAGATCCGGACAGGTACTTTTGATTCCTGCCGAATAATGCCCGAACATGACGACCCCGATAAAAAACGTCGGGGTTTGTCATCATAAAGGGAAGTTATGAAAACCAAAGGGACGGTTGTAAAATCGGCCGTCCTTCAACAAGGTAAACGATGAAAAAAAAACATTGCCCCGTTCTTATATCTGCACTAATTTTTTCACTTGCAATAAGCGGATGTGCAGATGCAAAATCAAACGAACTTTCAAGCGACATTCAGAAAAAATACGGAAACGATGCATATTATTTTTTGGGACTGAAATCGAAGGATGACGGTGACAGCAAAACCGCCATAAAGCATTTTCAAAAATCAGTCTCATCGAAATCAAAACTGATATCGAATCTTTCCGCCGAAGAATTGATTTCATTGCATTCTGGAAAAAATGCGCTGTCGCTTGCCCGGGAATTTTACAGGAAACACGGAAGCGATGAATCACTTGTCGCATACCTCAAGCAGCTTTTTGAAATGAATCAATACGACAAAATCATTTCGCTCACGAAAAAAATCGACTATGCAGAAACGGCAGACGAAATCATCTTCTACAACTGTGCCGCACTGCTTGCATCCAAGGACGATTCCTTTCCGGGCATCTACAACCTTTGGTGCATAAGCAAGCCCTACTCGGAATACCACGGAGCAATCTATTCCATGCTGGATGATTATCCCGACAACAGTTTTGCATTTGCATCCGACTGTGCAAAAATGCTGAACCTGTCTTCAAAAAAAGATTGGGGTCAGGCATCGACCTACGCAAAAAGAATGCTCAGCGACAAAAAAAATCTGACTCCGACTGTCGCAAGTGCAGCAGGAAAATCCCTTTTTTACGGTTCACAGAATTACGAATCAAACGCAGAGTTCCTTGAATCGATTTTAACCGGCAAAAACGAAATCGACTTTTTCCTGAACTTTTACATCGGACGCATGTATTCGCGGATTGACGGAGCAAAAGAAAAGACGCAGGATTATTTCAAGCGTGCAATGGATTGTGCATCCGACGATGAAAACTACGACAATGCGCTCTGGTACTATCTGAATTTCCTTCAGCAGAACGACCTCTCGCTCGCCGTCACGGAAACTGAAAACTACTGTTCAAAATGGCACGACCCGAATTATTTCGATGATTTTCTGGAACCAGTTTCTGTCCTGCTTCTTGACGAAAAAAAATGGGAAGACTATTACAGGCTTACAAAAGCGATTGAAAAAAATGCAAGTCCGGAAGCGCGTTCCAAATTTTCATACGTCTGTGCAAGCCTGATTGAAAATGATTTTTACCGCATTGATGAAAAGACCCGCGATGAAGAAATCAAAAGGCTTTACAAGCAGGCCCTTGACGGCGGTTCCGATTCCTACCACAAACTGCTCGCGGCTGCCAAACTCAATTTAAGCGACGACGAAACGTGGAAACTTTTTTCTCGCTGGAATGAAGAAAAGGATTTTCAATGCAATGAAGAAGTTGAAAAAATCTTTTACGGATACATCGATTTCGACCTGCATGAAAAAATCTATCCGTTCTGGCTTGAACACAGTAAGGAAATCAGCCTTGAATGTGCAGAATCGCTTGCAGAATACCTTTCAACCAAAACGGACATCGACTCATATTACAACTACATCGCACTCAGGATTGCCGCCCGAAAAATGAATTACAGCGAAAAGGAACTGGACAGGAAGATTATCGAGCTTTCATTTCCACGCGGATTCAGCGAATCGGTTGAAAAATACAGCGGCGAATATAAGGTTGACGACCATCTGATTTACGCACTCATAAGGATGGAAAGTTTCTTTTCACCGAATGCAATCAGTCATGCAGGAGCCGTCGGTCTCTGTCAGCTGATGGAAAGCACCGCGGCGGACATTGCAAAAAAACTCGGTCAGACTGATTACGACCTTGTCGAACCGGATACAAACATTCAGTTCGGAACCAATTACATTTCAGAATTGATTTCACGTCTGGAAAACAGTTCCGTGCTTGCAATCTGTTCGTACAATGCAGGAATCGGAAAAATCAGGAGTACGCTCAAAAGCTGCCTTTCATCGCTCAAGAGACGCGAAATTCCGAACGACATTTTCCTTGAAATGCTAAACATAACCGAAACCAGAAATTACGGAAGGAACGTCACTGCAGCCGCTGCAATCTACGCATATCTTTACAACGGACAGTCGCTTACCGGAACCGCAAGGAAAATAATGGGCATTTAAGGACATAATGCATTCGGAAGGTTTTTGTGAAAACATCTAAACAATGGATTTTCAAATTCCGATAAATTCAGTATGAAAGTACATGCTATTTTTATGACAGCCATGATGGCTATCGCATCCTTCGCATCAGCCGAGGAATTGTACAAAACTAACGTCATTGCCTCCTATTACGGTGAAGAGTTGAATGGCAACAAGACTGCCAGCGGCGAACTGTTCAACATGAATGATTATACGGCCGCACACAACACGCTGCCATTTAACACTTTGGTAAAGGTAACGAGTCTTTCCACGTCAAAATCTGTCGTGGTCAGAATCAACGATAGGGGTCCTCGCATTGCAGGACGTGAAATCGACGTATCAAAGGCCGCAGCATCCGACTTGGGAATGTTGACAGCCGGAACAGCCAGAGTCACAATGGAAATCATTCAGTGGGGAACCAACAACGGTCCGACGACAGATGTCAGCGGAGTGGTTGAGACTCCTTACGAGCAGGAAGTCAAGGTACTCAACTCAGGCGAAAAGCATTACGACATCCAGCTTGGAGCCTACAGTGATTTTTCAAACGCAAAGATTCTGGCCGACAAAATCAACAGCCAGGGATTCAAGAACATCGCCTATCAGTCTGAAGACGGAATTACAAGAGTCGTAATCAGGGATGTGGCAGCATCAGACTTGGATTTTACTGTTGATGCACTCAGGCAGCACGGATTCGATCATTATCTGGTAAGGCAGAGAAAATTGGGTGCCGTACGTGAAACGAATGCCGTAACGACAAATTCAACGCTGGAAAAATAATCCGACGCTGAACCGACATTTTCAAACAGCTGAATGACAAAGCAAGTGGGGCTTATCGTTCGGTAAAGATAAAAAGTGCAAGAAGGGGATCTGCAATGCGGGTCCCCTTTTTATTTGCGGAAATTCTTAGGGTTTTGCTTTAGGGATTGTCCCGTAATCATGAGGGGATAGAAAACTTCAGTAATTCAGGTTGACCTAAAATCAACTGCAATTACAGATTGCCAAAAAAGAGGTTTAAATGAAAAACGAAAAACCAAAAGTTCCCCGGATTTTTTTCACCGGAAGAAAAATCCTTCTGCTCGCCGTCCTTCTGATTTTCGCAGCACCGCTTTTTGCCGACTACGTTTATAAATCGGAAGCTGTAGCCTCGTACTATGCCGAAAAATTCCATGGACGGAAAACATCCAACGGCGAAACGTTCAACATGTATGAACTGACTGCGGCTCACAAGACACTTCCGTTCAATACGAAAGTCGTAGTTACAAATCTTTCAAACGGAAAGAAAGTGACAGTTAGAATCAACGACAGGGGACCGTTCATCGCAGGACGTGAAATCGATCTGTCAAAGGCCGCCGCCGAAAAACTGGACATGCTGAAATCAGGAACGGCAAAAGTAAAGATTACCGTAATCAGCGATTCGACTAAAGCTCAATCGTGGAAAAATGCGGAAAACAAGAATACGACCTGGGACATTCAGTTGGGTGCATTTTCAAAACGTGAGAATGCCGAAAAATTCGTGAAGAAACTTCAAAGTGCGGGAATCACCAAATACCTTGCATATCAAAAATACAACAACCTGATTCGGGTCGTAATAAAAGACATTGCAACCGCTGATGTACAGGGATTTTTAAATCTGCTTGACAAAAAAGGATTTGATTATTTCGTACGCGAACGGGCCAAGGTAAAAAAATAGGTTCTGCTGACAA
>JAFPKH010000320.1:0-16159 GCA_017424825.1 Treponema sp.
GTATTTTTCATGGGTTTGGAAAACAAGGGCATATCCGTACAAATCCCTGAACGACAAATCTGAGATAAAGGATCCTCAGGACGGTGACAAAATCGTTTCAAGCCACTTTACGGAAACTTCACGCGGAATCGTAAAGTCGGAGGACATAATCTATACATACAACTCGAAATTCAGGGACAAGCTCAAAAGTGAAGTCAGGAATTTTGATTACAACGCAATCGAAAAGCTGATGGTATTGCAGGACGAAAGCACGACGGTTTCCTATAACACGGGAATTGAAAGCAAGTCCGATTCCCAGCATAATACAATGAACATGTTCTTGCTTTTCATAGCAATAGCTGTTCCCATAATTCTATATGGAGTCTATTTTGGTTTTGGTCGGAAGAAAAATGAAAACAGTAAGTAACATAACCCGTGACAAAAAATACAATTTTACGAATTCCGTAAGAGCTTTTTTGCCGCGTCATGCACTTGTTCCCCTGAACAAAGAAGGTGAGGACAACTTCACGTGCATAGTGAACCCAGGTGACAGCGTAACGGAAGGACAGATCGTCGGATTTTACATGGATGATGAGTCCGGAAAAAAGATTTATGTCCATGCATCGCTTCCTGGAAAAATCGAATCTTTCGAACAGTGCGGATTCCCGGACGGAAAAAAAGGCTCGGCATTGAAAATCCGTGTGGAAGGCTCCTTTTCTTTTTTGGGAAAGCTCGTTCAGGCCAACGAATGGCAGTGGAACA
The DNA here is from genome assembly GCA_017424825.1 of Treponema sp. GTDB lineage: Bacteria > Spirochaetota > Spirochaetia > Treponematales > Treponemataceae > Treponema_D. The sequence continues at coordinate 742 of JAFPKH010000320.1, forward strand.
ATGCGGAACAGATTCTTGCGGCTATATCAGAAAAAGGCGTCAGAAACACATTCGGAAAACCGGAAGACCTTGCCGTGCAGATTTCAAACTGCAAAGTGCAGAAGGGAAGGTTCCTGGTAATAAGGATGTTCGATGATGACCCAAGCTACGAAACAGATACTTTCGTTGCAAAAAAACATACGAAGGAAATTCTTGAAGGCGCACATATAGTTTCTCATGCTTTGAAAGCCAAGGGAATCGTATTTGCGCTTCCGCAGAAAAGCCCGGTCGAAATCAGTGCCGATGAATTCGGCACGCTTCCTGTGTTCAAGATTGCAATGGATGACACGCGCTATCCCACTGGATTCGTACAGAATATCGTGCATGCGGTAAAAAAAGCGCAGAAAACTCAGGAGCAGGAATTGTTCGATTCAATAAGCCAGTTCGGTCTGTTCATCGATCCTGAAACCCTGTATTCTGTTTATGAAGCCGTCGTTCTCGGAAAACCGGTCGTGGAATCTTTCGTGCATGTTACGGGAAACTGCCTAAGGTCTTCGGCATTGCTCAGGGTCAGGATTGGTACTACGGTCAGAAGCCTCATGGAGCAGTGCGGCGGATGTGACAGGGCGCTCGGAAAAATAATCGTGAACGGAGTTGTGACCGGAGACTGCGTGGAATCGCTTGACACTATAATCACAAAAGACGTGAAGTCCGTGTCTTTCGTTCCAAAAAGCGAGCTTTCTGACCAAGAGAGGAATCCATGCATAAGGTGCGGAAAATGCAGGAGCATCTGCCCGGAAGGAATTTTCCCGGATCTGATTTACAGGCACTGCAACGGCGGAAAAAAAATCGGGCACGAAATGCTTTCAACTACGGCGTTGTGCTCAGGATGCTGCCTCTGCAATTCGGTCTGTCCGTCAAGGCTCCCGTTATGCCAGACAATCGATAATTTAAGGAATGCTGAAAATGAAATTTAACGAAATATTCAAAAAGCCGCAGAAAGCAGAATCTCTAAGACCGTTCTCATATCTTACGATGTCGGTTGGAACTGTGAGGAAATTCATCCTCGTGATGATGGTGCCGCAGCTGATCATGCTTGCAATCACAAAATCATATGCGTCGCTTCTCATAGTGCTTTCATCTGCCGTTGCGTCCATGCTTTCGGAAATGGTGTTCTGCCTTTTATCAAAAAAGAAAATGGAATACCTTTCGCCGCTCATTCAGGGAATCCTTACCGGACTTCTGATTCCTTCGGCATATTCAATAGTAGAAATCTTCTTCGTCGTTTTTGTCTCGATGTTCCTCGGAAAATATGTTTTCGGTGGGTTCGCCCGCTCATGGATAAACACTGTTGCACTTTCCGTTGCAATTGCATACATGCTGAACGTGCAGGCATTTTCAACGGTGGCAATCGGACCTGAATTCCTTTCAAATAGAAATGCGGCCCTTTCGTACATACAAAGCCCGGATTTCCACATACTGAGCGCAGACTATGCCATAACCTCGTTCCTTAACAGGACTGTATTCAAGATCTTCGGAATCGTCATACCGGACGGATATATTTCGTTCTTCTGGGATACAGGCTTCCAGATTCCGGCATTCAGGTTCAATTTCATAACGCTTTTGTCATCTATCGTGCTGATGGCGCTTGACGTGATCGACATGGTGGTTCCTTTCGTTTTTACGGCAGTCTACCTTCTTCTGGTACGCTTCGTATGTCCTATATTCACCGGTGCACCTGCATTCCAGGGCGACATGATTTTTGCGCTTTTCACGAGCGGAACGCTTTTTTCAACCCTCTATCTTTTGCAGTGGTACGGAACGGTTCCTATAACGAAATCAGGTAAGCTCATATACGCTTCTCTTGCAGGACTTGTCGCATTCCTTGTAATGGGATACGGAAATTCTTCCGCCGGATATGTGTTCATGATTCTTATAATGAACCTTTTGTCAACGCTCGTGCAGATTTTTGAAAGCCGCATGGCAAGAAAGAAAATACAGTCAGTTCTCAATCCGAGAATCCAGGCAATAAAGGAGGCCGAAAATGTCTGATCAGATTCAGGACGAAGAGCGCATGCAATCAGCCGAGCTGAACAAAACACGGCTCATAAAATTTGCGACTGCAGGGGGAGTGATACTTGTTCTTCTTGGTCTTCTCTTCCTTTTTGTTTTTTTGAGCAGGCAGTCATGGAAAGACGGCATTTCAAGGCAGATAGAAAATGTCCTTTCGAAAAACGGGCTTGAATATGAAATCGCAGAAGCAGATTCAATCAGGAGCATGGCAGGCACCAACGTAGTTTCATTCGCACTTTCAGACGGCGTGAATCATGCTGCGGCCGTTAAGATGATGACGATCTATGGTCCTGTACCGGCAGTATTCATTTACAACGCGGAAAATGACAGGGCATCTTTCGTTGATTTTGCCGAACCGCTTTCAATCGCCGGGGATGCAGTACTTGACTATGCAAAAAATTCACAGATACCGTACTGGGAAAACAGGATACCCAAAATCATGAAGACGGCAGGAGATCCGCACGCATCTTTCAAGGAGGAGACGAAATGAACAAAAACATATTCATGTTTCTTTCGGTGGCCCTTATCATGCTGATTCCGGTACCGGGCAGATTCGCATACGCATTGGTCATGATTGCGGAGCTTTTGTTCCTTGTACTTCTTGGAACGGCTTCAAAATCATTGCTTTCAAAGCTCAAGATAGAAGACTTGCAGCACGTGATGATTCCGGTCATATTGATGGCGGCGTCCGTTTTCTTCAAGCAGCTCGTAACGCTCATAAGCCCGATGACGGCATTCGTACTCGGATACATAATTTATCTTCCGGCTGTATGTACATACGTTCTTGGAATCCTTTCAGAAAAAAGGACTGCATCTCTTTCTTCTGACATAAAGAGAAACCTGGGCACTACGCTTTCCATTTCACTTCCTATAATCATCGTTTTCCTTGTGCGTGACCTGCTCGGATACGGTACTTTGACTCTTCCTTCACCCAACGGAATCTTTGCCATAACCATAATCCCGAAGATCAAGGACGTTCATCTTTTCACGGTTTTCTTTGCATCAATACCAGGTTCTTTTGTTTCTCTCGCCGCATGTACGTTCATAATCAACAAGTTCGGCCTGAAATGGAACATGAGAAAATCGCTCAAGGAAGAAGAATCAATCAAAAAAACGGAAGAATCTCCTGCACCGACCGAAGTTCCTGCTGCAAAACCGCTTGCAGAAAAGCCTGCTGAACCAACGTTGGAGACAATTCCTGAGCCTAAGGATGAAAAGCCTTTGCAAGCAATACAGGAAACGACGATAGAAACGGTCAAAGAAAATGAACCAGCTTCCATCTTGGAAAATCCGTTCGACACCGATGCTTCGCAAACCGCCGCTTCTTCAGAAAACAGAACCGGGACAACCGTTCCGCCTGATGCACCCAGCCTGCTGAATCTTCAAAAACTACTGGAGGAAACGGATGTTGATTAATTTCTTTTATTATGTTTTCTTTAGCTCGGCCGTATTCGTCTATGGTCTGGGTATTCATAAAGCGCTGATGAAAAGCCGGAAACCGAGGAACATAGTCATGGAGCTGTGCAAATTCACGCTCACGATTTCCATTTCATCGCTTCTGGTATATCTAATAAGCGCACAGCTCGTAAAAATAAATTTCGGTGAGCTGAGTCCGTTCATTGCAGTGCTGATCATTTCATTCATCAACCTGTTCCTGGAGCTTGTCGTAAAGATTTCCAGCCGCACGTCGATGGTTGATTCTGCATTCGAAATAATGTGCGTGGTCATTGCAGTCACGGAAGCCGCATCAATCTGGGAAGCTCTTTTGAATTCCCTGTTCTGCATGGCTTCATATTTTATATGCATTCCGTTCTTCTACAGCTTGCGTAAACGGATTGAGATGAATGCACCGACGAAGAATGCAAGGAATCTTTCGCTCCTTTTCGTGAGCCTTGCAGTCGTTTCCCTTATTGCCCTTGCATGGAACATTTCATGGCTTAATCCGGGCAGGATTTAAACTGAGTATGGCGGTCTGCTTTCATTTGGATTTGAATTATTTGGATTCCTCAGACAAGACGGAGCTGGACAAAGCTTATCAGAACGGCTTGAAAAAGCTGCTCAAAGTCCTTTATTCTATGCCTGATTTTTGTCTTTCGATTTCAATTCCGGGAATCGTGATGGAATACTATTCAGAAAAATTTCCGGAAGCACTTGAACTTTTGAAAGAGCTTTCAGACCGCTCGCAGATTGAAATTCTCGGAGGGGGATTTTTCGTTCCAATACTTCCGCTTTTGCTTCCATCAGACAGAAGCGGCCAGATAGAAAAAATGACTTCATTTCTCCGAGGAACAATAGGAAAAAGACCGAGGGGAATATCCCTTTTTTCAAACGTGTGGGACAACTCCCTTATCCAGCCTTTGAAAGCATGCGGATTCGACTATCTTTTTCTTGATGACTCACTTGTACAGGCTTCAGATTCAGTTTATCCGCTTATTGCATCCGAATACGGAAAGAACATAAAGGTTCTTGTGACTCACCCGGCGCTTGCTCCTTCACAGGACGAGACCTTCGCTTCATGGAAAGAAAGGGCTGCCGCATTTGAAAAAAAATCTGCCGGATCACATGAAGCCCTCACATGCATAAGCCTTGACATGGACGGTGCGCTGCGGCTTTCAGAAAAAAAATTCATTTCCGAACTTTTTTCTGCAGAAGAAAAAATCCGCGTTTTGCTTCCGATGCAGTACCTGAAAACATGCTGTTCATACGAAAGGGCATTCATTCCTTCCGGCATGAAAAAAATAGCTTCAGGAAAAAAATCATATTCATCCGTGCATGATTATCTTTTTGCAAACCCTCCGTCACTTCATTTGTATGAAAGGATGATTTACATAAACATGCTGATTTCACAATCACATGGAAAAGACAAGATGAGGAAAAAAGCTGCGCAGGAAAATCTTTGGGAAGCACAGTGCGGAAACTTCCTCATTTCTTCTTCTGATGAAAAATCTGCCGGTGCAAAAAGAAGGCAGTCTGCATACAAGCTTTTGAACGAAGCGGAAAAATGCCTGCACGAAAGCGGACAGTTCCTTGACGCACTCACTTCATTCGATTACAACAGCGACGGATTCAATGAATATGTTTTCCAGACGGAAAATTTCAATGCGGTAATCTCGCAGTCCGGCGGAAAGATTTCAGACCTGAACATGCTTTCCAACGGCGCAAACTATACTGACGCAAGCTTTTCAATGCCATGTTCCGGAATGATGGTCGAAGGACTTTCAGAAAAAGAACCGGAAAAGGCCTCTCTTGCAGACGGAAGCCTGAGCTGGGCAGACGTGCTTTTTTCAGAAAAAAAATTCGATGCGAAAAGAAAAGACGTTTTCCTTGAATCAGAAAGCGTTTTTTCACAGCTGAAGATGCCGGTTTCCCTGGAGAAAAAAATCAGCATGTCACCGTCCGGGTTCATAGTCCAGTACATTCTCAAAAACCTAAGCCCGTTCCAGCTCAAAGGATATTTTTCCGTTTCAGCGTCCATCTCACAGACTGATTTCGTTAAAAAAGAAAACCAGTACGAGCTTGAGCTGATTCAGGACGGAAGCAGGATAAAGCCGCAGAAAGAAAAACTGTGCATGAAAAAAGGAGTTTCGATGCTCCAGATCACCGACAAGAGCGGAAAAATGACGATGCTTTTCGAACCGAACGAAGATGCCGGGTTCATCGCCGAAAACGAAAACAGGGCAGAGACCATAAAATTCTACTGGCCCGTTGATCTTGCTTCAGGAAGGGCTATGGAAAAACGCGTTACGTTCATGCTCATCCCGTTCAAAAAAAACAGGCAGTAGTAAAATATGTGAATCTGAATCTCAGCGTCCGTGGAGTTTTTTCACCGCGACCTTGTACCACCACGCACGGATTTTCTCCGCCGCCTCATACATGCCGTAGAACGGTGAAAGTGAAAAATCAAAGCTTCCGGGCCTGTGGATAAGGTTTCCGCCGAATCCTGTCTTAAAAAGATAAAGCCCGTGCATAGGATGGCTTTCATCATCTGTAGGAGGACATCCGTAAAAATCATAGACCGGGCATCCGTATTCCTTCGCATCCTTGACAGCAGTCCACTGAAGCAGATATGCAGGCATCAGGTTTCTTTTCAAGTTTCCGCTCGCACCATAAAGATACACGGCTTCCCTTTTGCAGAAAAGAGTTATGATTCCGGCAAGAAAGTCGTCTTCATGCTTTGCAAGATAAAGGGTTATGAGAGGCTTTTCCTTGTCACTTGTCGCACATCCCCTTGAAAGCAGATCCTTGTAATATGATTTTGCATGGAAGCTAACGCCGTCCCTTTTGCTCGTCTGTTCAAAAAGCTCGTAGAAGCTGTCGAATGCCTTTTCAAAACCATCTGAATCAGCATGGAATTTCAAAACCTCAACGCCTTTTTTTGACGCAAGACGTATGTTGTACCTCCACTTGCTTTTCATTTCGGAAAGTATTTCATCCTCTGTCTTTTCGAGCGGAAGAAGAACGGTGTCGGGCGGCTGTATGTCAACCCGGCTTTTTTTGAATTTCTTTCCTTTCCCGGCGGCCTTTATGAAAGCGTCTTTTTTTTCAATGTCCAGAAAATCGACCGGAACGTCATAGCGCACGAAAAGTGTCTTAGGAGGAAGGTAGGGCTTCAGCATTGCGGTAATCTTCTCGAGTGAAGAAAAATATTCCGTAACATCAGAAGCCGGTACATCATCACCGGGATTCCTGTCCTTGAATTCAACGGCCATCGGTATGTATGCCACGTTGAACATGCGGACTTTACGCACAAGGACGGTCAGCCTCGATGATTCAGGAACGCCTGAAAAAGATTCGAGCTTTTCAATTCCGTTCTCGTCATTCCTGAAATAAAAGGCTTTCCATCCGTGATTGGACTTGAAATCTGCCCAGAACGGGGTCTGCAAAAAACGCTGCGCTTCCAAATTAATGAACCTCTCCATTTTCGGCAAACTTTGTGACAAGGGGCTTTCCGTCTGCAACAAGTTTTTTTCCGCCTATTTCAACATGCTTTGAGACAAGCTTTATTGCAACCTTGAAAAAATCGTCCGCAGAAATTTCGGAAGGTTTTTCAGCATTCACATCGGCTCCCTCAAGCACGACCTTCGTTCCCGGTACTGAATCCGGTGCTTCAAGAGGCTCCACGCGGTCTTTTCCTTCGGCATCCTTGTAGTCGCATGCCAAAAGCATTCCGTGGCTTTCGATTCCGCGCATTTTTCTCGGTGCAAGGTTTGACGCAAGGATTATGTTTTTTCCGAGCAGATCCTCAGGCTTCAGATATTCCCTAAGTCCGCTCTGGATAATCCTTGGTTCGCCGCTTCCGTCATCAAGCGTTTCGACATAGAGCTTGTCGCTGTCCGGGTTGTCTTCTACCTTTATGATTTTAGCGACCTTGAGTTCAATCTTTTCGTTGAAAAATCCGGCCTGATCAGGTGCAAGAACGATTTCGGCCTTTTCTTTTTTCGAGGCTTTTTTGCTTTCCTTGTTTTTTCTTTCAGACTGGCTTCCTGAATATTTTTCACGGTATGCATCTGATGATTTCTGGTCAAGCGGAGTAAAATAAATCTCCGGGGCGGAAACTTCTGAGAGTCCTTCCGTCTTTCCGATGTCCGACCAGTTAAGTCCTCCTGCAACCGGCTCTTCGTTCAGCTTTGGCTCGGAAATCTTTTTTCCAAGATATGAAAGTATTTTTTCCGAGAACTGAGGAAGGTAAGGGTGCACGAGAATCATCAGATCCTTGATTACGTAGCAGAGGTTATGGATGAGCTTCGCCGCTTTTTCAGGATTTTCCGTCCTAGTCTTCCATGGCTTCCCGTCCTGGAAAGCTTTGTTTCCGATGTCGGATATGGCGAAAATTTCATGGAATGCATCCTTGAGGTTTGCCCATTCAAGGTTTTCCGTTATCTTTTCTTCATGCGCCCTGACTTTTGACCACATTTCTTCATCTACAGGAGCGTCAGGAATTTTTCCTTCGTAATATTTGGTGACGAACAAAAGGGTGCGGTTCACGAGGTTTCCGAGATTTCCGATCAGCTCGCCGTTGTATTTTTCGCGGAACTCCTTCCATGTAAACTGATAGTCCTGCTTTTCCGGCCTGTTGTAGAATATGAAGAACCTCCACGCATCGGCCTTGATTCCGCTTTCCTTTGCGTCCGATCCAAAAACGCCGACACCCTTGCTCTTGGAGAATTTTCCGTTCTCATAGTTGAGGTATTCGGTTGAGGACATGTGGTAGAGCTTTGTCCAGTTGTGCCAGGAACCAAGGAGGCTGCACGGGAAAACGACGGTGTGGAACGGAATGTTGTCCTTTCCTATGAACTGGAACAATTCGACCGGAGGCTTTCCTTTGGCTTCTTCGCTTTCTTCCGGGAGCCACCAGCTCTTGTAGTCGAATGATTTTTTTCCCTGGGCGAGAAGTTCGTCCGCAAGCTGCTTCGTTATGGAAATGTATCCGATCGGTGCGTTGAACCAGACGTAGAACACCTTGTTTTCATATCCTTCTTTCGGAACCGGGATGCCCCATTTAAGGTCACGGGTGATTGCCCTTTCGTTAAGTCCGTCGCGGATCCATGCCTTCGTGATGTTGACGGCATTTTCAGACCATTGTCCTTCCTTGCTTGCCTTTGACATCCATGAATCAAGCTGTCCGCTTATTTTCGGAAGGTTTATATAAAGGTGCTTTGTGTCCCTGATTTCCGGGGTTGATGAACATGTGGAGCATCTCGGTGATTTAAGCTCCGTAGGGTCAAGGAGTGCGCCGCATTTTTCGCACTGGTCGCCGCGTGCATCGTCATATCCGCATTTTGGACAGATTCCGCGCACGAAACGGTCTGCAAGGTATCTCTGGCACTTGGGGCAGTAGGGCTGCTTGTTCATGTGCTCGGTTATATATCCGTTTTTGTCGAGGTCGGTGAAAATCTTCTGTGTGATTTCCGTACACTCTTCGTTGGATGTGCGTCCGAATTTATCGAATGCGATTCCGAACCAGTCGTAAATCTCTTCGTGCTGCTTGTAGAAATAGTCGCAAAGTTCGCGCGGTGTCTTGTTGTCCGCCATCGCCCTGGTTTCAGTGGCAGTTCCGTATTCATCGGTTCCGCATACATAAAGGGTTTCATATCCGCGGCTCCTGCAGAATCTTGCGAAAACGTCCGCGCTGAGCATCTGGATAAGGTTTCCCAAGTGGGGAATATTGTTGACATAAGGTAATGCTGATGTGATTAATCTTCTATTCATAACTTCATATTATAGAATTTACATGCTTTTAGGTCAATGTAGATTTTCAGCCTGATCAGATCGGATTATCGACAAAAAAACATATACTGTGCTATACTTGTTCATGCTTCGGGAAGCTCCTGCTTGCTCCACGGACCGGCATCTGCTTTCTCACGTAGTTCCCGTTGTAAAGTAGAGAGTGTTATTTTTTGGTTCTAAAGACTTCCTTTTGAGAGGGATACTATGACTATTGCACGAAAAGCAGCTTTGTACGTTCTTGGGGTATTCTTTGCTTCGTCCCATGCATTTTCTGCGGAAGTGGAAAATCTTACGGTTCAGAACACTTCGCTTTCGGAATACGTGTGCAGCGTATGGACGGCACAGGACGGACTTCCCGGAAACACCGTCACCGATCTGATTCAAGGAAAAAACGGCTACATCTACATCGGTACGTATGAAGGATTGGTACGCTTTGACGGAATAGAATTCAAGCTCATAAACCACGTGCTTGACGAAAAATATGCATTCAGCTCCGCGCGCTCAATTTTTGAAGATTCAAAGAACAACATCTGGGTCGGTGCGAACGACGAAGGTGCAGTCTGTATCGGAAAAAACGGATTGACAAAAAGCTTCACCGTAAATGACGGGCTTCCAAACAATTCTGTACGTTCAATAACCGAAGACCATGACGGAAACATCTGGATAGGAACGGCAGGCGGCATCGCATACATAACCCCTTCAGGAATTATAAAAAGACCTTCAGGACTTGAAAAATTCGGAGCTTCGGAAATCACGGTGATACAGCTCTACTGCGACACGGCCGGAAGGATCTGGCTGACCAGTGCGGATGAAGGCGGTCTTTACTATTACAACAACGGAACGTTTGATCGCTACGCCAGCTTCGAGACGCTTGAAAACCCGGCGATACTCTGCGTGACACAGGACAAAAACGGAGGATTCTGGTTCGGTGCTTCACCGCATTATGCAATCTACAAAAACGGAACCGAAGAATACCTCTATGATGTAGGCTCAGGTGATCAGCCCGGAACTGTGGTGAACGTAATCCGCGTTGACAAAGAGGGAGGTGTCTGGTTCGGACGCGACACAGGAATCACCGTGTACAAGAACGGCCAGATGAAGACCTATGACAAGACCACGGAGCTTGCAAGCAACAATGCGAACACAATCCTTGAAGATGCGGAAGGAAACATGTGGTTCGGAACAGACCGCGGAGGACTAAAAAAATTTTCTCCCGGAAAATTCAACACGATACAGATGGACACTTCCGTAAACGCAATCTGCGACGACCCGAAAAAGAAAGTGGTGTGGCTCGGTGCGGACTCAGGTCTTTACTGCTATGACCCGGTATCAGGAACGTTCCAGGAAAACGCATTCACGGAATATTGCAGGAACATACGAATAAGGCACGTGGGGCTTACTAAAGACGGATCCCTTCTCGTGAACACGTACGAAAAGCTCGGGCAGCTCCTCATGTCGGACAAATACGGAATAAAATCATGGAATGTAGAAAACGGTCTTTCAGGCGACAGGACAAGGGTTTCAATCCTCGCGGATGACGGAAAAATCTATTCAGGAACGACGAACGGACTCAACATAATAGACCCGGCCGATGATTCGATCAGGATAATAAACAAGCAGTCCGGGATTCCGAACGAATACATCATGTGCATTTTCCAGGACAAGGACGGAACTGTTTGGTGCGGAACTGACGGCGGCGGAATCTTCTCTGTGATAAACGGGGAAATCGGTAAAATCTACAACAAAAACGACGGTCTTTCAGGCGACATAATCTTCAAGATACAGCAGCTTGAAAATACGGACGAGCTTTGGATTTCTACAGGAACAGGCATCTCATTGTTCAAGGACGGAAAATTCACTTCAATCGGAACTTCAAACGGACTTGTGACCGACAGCGTATTCCAGATGATCTACGACACTACCGGCACTGTCTGGCTCACCGGAAACCTCGGTGTGTCATCCGTAAGAAAAACCGATCTGGACAATTTGATAAACGGCAGTTCTGATTTCATAAACCTTAAGACATACGGACATTCGGACGGACTCATAACGAACGGCGTCACTTCAACGTCCCTTTCGATGCTTGACAACGTGGGAAGGACATGGTTCACGCTGACTGACGGATTTGCGGTCTATGATCCGTTCCGCGTAACCAACAAGGCGGTTCCTCCCGTTCAATTGGAAAGGTTCAGCCTTGAATCTGAAAACTACGAATATGAAGGGCAGACCGTAATTGTGGCTCCGAACGTAAAGCGCATGAGCATAAAATACACGGGGCTTAGCTTCGTTTCGCCGGAACAGCTGCGTTTCAGGTACAAGCTTGAAGGGTTTGAAGACGATTATTCCGCCTGGTCAAAGTCTCGCGAAGTCTCATACACGAACCTAAAGCCTGGAACGTACAGATTCATGGTTCAGGTGCTCAATTCGGACGAGACGATCGGTGAAGTTTCCGAGCCTATGATCGTCGTAAAGCAGCCTTACATCTGGCAGCTTTGGTGGTTCTGGGCTTTGATTGCGGTGTTCTTCCTCGGCATAGTTTTCCTTGCGGTGCTGACCAGATACAACCAGATGAAAAGATACCAGAAAAAACTGGAAAACGAAGTGGAGGCACAGACAAAAGAACTGCACGAAAGGGCAATGGAGCTTCAGGAGCAGGCGGAAAAGCTTGCGGTCGCAAACCATGACCTCGAAAAAGCCAACCAGCAGACAGAACGCCTTTTGCTCAACATACTTCCGAAACAGATTGCAAAGGAGCTTACGGAACGTCCGGGAGAAATCATAGCGAACCAGTTCACGAACGTTTCAGTCCTCTTTGCTGACATAGTCGGATTCACCAAGCTTTCGGACAGTCTTTCGGCAGAGGAAATCGTCATGATTCTGAACACGCTTTTCACAAAGTTCGACATGCTCGTAGGAAATTCAGGCATCGAAAAGATAAAGACGATCGGAGATGCATACATGGCTGCGGCAGGAGTTACCGGAGAAAGCTCCGATGAAAATTCAAAGAAAATGGTCAACCTTGCGCTCCAGTTCTTCGGTGAACTTGAAAATTTCAATGCTGCAAGCCCGATAAAGCTGCGCATGAGGATTGGAATCAACACAGGAAACCTCGTTGCCGGAGTCATTGGAAAGACAAAATTCATCTACGACATCTGGGGTGACACGGTGAACGTTGCAAGCCGCATGGAATCAACTGGAATTCCCGGAAAGATCCACGTAACGCAGAGCGTCTATGAAAACACGAAGCAGTATTTCAAATACAGCGGTCCGGAAGAGCTTGAAGTGAAGGGAAAAGGAACCATGAAAACGTATTTTATCGATGCAATGCCGGAAAGTTTGCACGATGACGCATAGTTTTCAATCTACCGCAGGTTCTTCCATAAAAAGAAAATTTATGTTATTTTTCTCTTGATTACCGTTCGGAAACTAAAATTTCGGACGGTTGCAATTGAAATTTGAGTTATGGCGGGTTTTATGAGCCTAAAAACCTATCAAAATAATAGGTCATAATTCTTATTTACAGATTGACACATGGATACAACAAGTATGGATACAATAACAAGGCATCGGAAGGAATTTACAAGGTTCCGGATGATGCAACAGGAGCGTTTATATGGCAGAAAATCTGCTTGAAATCAAAAATATCAGTGCCTGCGTTGATGAGAAACAACTTCTTCATTCAATAACCCTGAACATAAAAGCCGGGGAAACCCACGTGCTCATGGGACCGAACGGAGCGGGAAAATCAACTTTGGGCAACGTGCTCATGGCAAATCCCGAATACACGGTGACCGGCGGCCAGATTTTCTTTGACGGAAAGGACATTACCGGAGACGACACGGACAAAAGGGCAAAAGCAGGAATGTTCCTTTCTTTCCAGGATCCGCTTGAAGTTCCGGGAATTTCGCTAGAATCGTTCATCAGGACAAGCGTACAGCAGGTGACCGGCACAAGGGTCAAGCTCATGGCATTTCAAAAAGAGCTTGAAAAGGCCATGGAAATTCTCAACATGAACAAGTCATACGCAACAAGGGATCTGAACGTCGGTTTTTCCGGCGGTGAAAAGAAAAAGTCCGAAATCCTCCAGCTTCTGATGCTCAAGCCGAAATTCGCAATCCTTGACGAAACTGACTCAGGTCTTGACATAGATGCAGTCCGCACGGTCAGCAAAGGCGTTGAAGAATTCAGAAAGACCAACAACGGCGCGCTTCTAATCATAACTCATTCGACCAAAATCCTTGAAAGCCTGCACGTGGACAAAACGCACATCATGGTAAAGGGAAGGATCGTAAAAGAAGGTGACGGTTCCCTCGTTGATGAAGTGAACGCAAAGGGATTCGACCCGTTCATTCCTGAAGAAATCAAGGCGGAAGAAAGAAAAGCCGCATTGCTTGCAGCCGCAAAAGCAGCCATGGAAAGCGTAAAGACGGCAGAAATCGGAGGCAGGGCTGATGTCAGAAAGTAAAAGCATAATAAATGACGTTGACACCTCCTTCTATGATTTTCGTTACGATGAGAACGACACAGATTTCTACAAAGTGCGCAAAGGCCTTGACAAAGAGGTGGTCCAGAAAATAAGCGAGGAAAAAAACGATCCTGAATGGGTGAGAAATCTCCGGTTCAAGTCGCTCGATATATTCAACAAAATGAAGGAGCCTGACTGGGGCCCGGACATCCATGACCTGGACGTTCAGAACATTGTCCACTATGTAAAGCCTAAAACGGAAATGGCTGCCAGATGGGAAGACGTTCCTCAGGACATAAAGGACACTTTTGAAAAACTCGGAATCCCTGAGGCTGAAAGAAAAAGCCTTGCAGGTGTAGGCGCACAGTACGACAGCGAAGTGGTGTACCACAACGTAAAGGACGAGGTTGCAAAGCAGGGCGTAATCTACACGGACATGGAAAGCGCTCTTCATGGTGAATATGCCGATATGGTCGAAAAATATTTTATGACCGTAATTCCGCCGACCGATCACAAATTTGCGGCATTGCACGGTGCTGTTTGGAGCGGAGGAAGCTTTGTCTACGTTCCGAAGGGAGTCAAGGTCTCTGTTCCGCTCCAGTCTTATTTCAGGCTTAATGCCGCAGGTGCAGGACAGTTCGAGCACACACTCATCGTCGTAGATGAAGGTGCGGACGTGCATTTTATCGAAGGATGCTCGGCTCCTAAATACAACGTGGCAAACCTCCATGCAGGATGCGTTGAGCTTATAGTAAAGAAGAACGCTCATCTCAGGTACAGCACCATAGAAAACTGGTCAAAAAATATGTACAACCTGAACTCAAAGCGTGCCCTGGTCGAAGAAAACGGAAAGATGGAGTGGGTCAGCGGATCTTTTGGAAGCCACATATCCTACCTCTATCCGACGACAATCCTCAAAGGCGACCATTCGCTCTGTGAATTCACCGGAATCACGTTCAGCGGAAAAGGCCAGGATCTCGACACCGGCGCAAAGATGATCCACATCGGAAAATACACTTCAAGCGTCATAAGCTCGAAATCAATATCGAAATCAGGCGGAAGGAACACATACAGAAGCTCCATAGTCGTAAACCCATCCGCAAAACATTCGAAAGTCTCCGTAAACTGCGATTCTCTCATGCTCGATTCAGAAAGCCGCTCGGACACAATCCCGGCAATGAACATAATGACGGACGACTGCGACGTAGGACATGAAGCGAAAATCGGACGCATTTCAAACAAGGCAATCTTCTACCTTATGAGCCGCGGACTCCCTGAAGATGAAGCGAGGTCTCTCATAGTGTCGGGATTCGCAAATCCTGTAAGAAAAGAGCTGCCTCTTGAATATGCCGTTGAAATGAACAATCTCATAAAGCTGGAAATGAAGGGGACTATGTGATGGAAAATACAATTTCAGACAAAAACCGTATCTCTGCTGACGTAAACGCATTTCCTTCATTGACATGGCATCATCTTCATATAAACCACGGTCATTTTGAGGGAACGATAGATTCTGGATCTGATTTCACCGCATCCAATCTGCCGGAGAACGTTGAAATAACAAAGGCACCGCTTGAAGGAAATCTGCTTGATGAAAAAATCCGCACTCAGATGGGAGAAGATTTCGATGAGGAAATCGAGCGGATTGCAAAGGAAAACGGAATTCAGGCAAAC
>JAFPKH010000321.1:0-15424 GCA_017424825.1 Treponema sp.
TATGCTTTTTTAAACAATCTTGGGATCTATTATATAATCAGTTTTTCAAATCATCAACATAAAAGAACCGTATTTTTCCTGTCTCTTATGCAGATTTTTTCCCTTTTGCTCTTGTTTTTAGCCCGGAAAATAAGTAAGTTTTAGGCATAAAAAAAACTCCCTGTTTATCAGTGCCGTCGCATACATTTCCGTACAAGCCGCTGACTGACAGGGAGTTTTGTTTTTTTTGTTTGGTTTACTGTCTTTCGTAAATTTGAGTGTCATTACCTTGGGTGAAGACAATGGTAACCCATGCATCGTTTGTTCTTCCCGTCGAAGTATTTCCCGAGAGTGTTACTGAAATGCTGTCACCGGATACAGCATACGTTCCTGATAAGCCTGATGAAGATGAGCCTGATGTTGCTGTGACTGTGTTTCCGCTGTTTGCGAATGTCAAGGTTGTGTTAACAAATGAGTTATACATGTTTATCTGTGATGGGTTTGCGGCAGTTGTGGTTCCATTCACTGTTGCTGTATACGTATCTCCGTTTTTTGTTATTGTACCGGTTTGACCGTTAGATTCAAGCGTGAGTGAGTTTCCTTTCACTGTGTACTTTGTACCGCTCATTGTCGCTTCCGAGAACTTGTATGCGGCTCCTGCAGGACTGTCAAACCTTTTTCCGCATGAAGTAATGCCCACGACCAAAGCTGATGCCAAGAGGACTGCGCCGATTTTTCCAAGAAATTTTTTCATTTTAATTCTCCTTTATGGTAAGTTTATATTTTTCATTATACCCCCCCCATGTATTTGTCAAGGGCAGAAGCGTTTTTTTGAAAGAAATTTCCGTTTACTCTTGTTTTTACACCGGAAAATAAGTAAGTTTTAGATATGGAAACTGCCTGACAATGAAAGCGGCGTTTCTATTACAAAAACAGGGGGATTTTATGTCTGAGAAATCCGGCAATTTTTTCAAAAAGCTGTTGAAGCCGTCGGGAATCATTACGATCTTGCTGATCGTTCTGGCGGTGTTTTTGGTCGCGTCAAGTACGTTTGTGGTCGATGAATCTGAGCAGGCCGTCATAACCAGGCTCGGTGCGTATTACAAGACTCTGGGTCCGGGTCTTCATATAAAGCTGCCGTTCGGAATCGACAAAAAGTATATAGTTGACGGAAGCAAGGTCGTAAAAACTGAGCAGTTCGGTTTCAGGACTTCAAGCTCCGGCGTAACGAACCAGTATACTAACGGAATCACGAGCGAGTCCACTATGCTCACAGGAGATTTGAACATCGTTGACGTTGAGTGGAGCATCCAGTACCGCATAGTTGATCCGAAAGCGTGGTTGTTTTCCGTTGAGGAGCGCACGAACACCATCCGCGACATAAGCCGGTCTGCCGTAAATACATTGGTCGGTGACAGGGCAATCCTTGAAATCATGGGAAACGAAAGGACTAACATTGAAAATCTTGCGGTGGAAAGCATGAACGCGCAGTTCAAAAAGCTTAACATGGGAATCAATGTCGTGGCGGTAAAGCTTCAGAACATAATCCCACCGAGCGGAGTACAGGAAGCGTTTGAGGACGTGAACAAGGCAATCCAGGATATGAACCGCTTTATCAACGAAGGTAAGGAAAGCTACAATTCCGAGATTCCGAAGGCACAGGGAGAAGCGGACAGGGAAGTGCAGGTTGCCGAAGGATATGCTGCTGAGCGCGTGAACAAGGCAAAGGGTGATGTGGCACGCTTCAAGTCTGTTTACGAAGAGTACAAGAAAGCTCCGGCAATCACAAGGGAGCGCCTGTATCTTGAAACTATGGAAGAGATTTTTGCAAAGCAGTCCGAGGAAAAGAAACCCGCTCTTATTGATGACGAGCTGGAAAATATCCTCCCGATAAAGAATCTGGCACAGTAGGAGAAATAAAATGAAAAAAGCGGTAAAAACATATATCATATTGGGCGTTATAGTTTTGCTTGCGGCTTTGTTCCTTGCGGCAGGACCATTTTATATTGTGAACGAGGGCGAGCAGGTCGTAGTTACGCGTTTCGGATCGATTTCGGCTTCTCATACTGATGCAGGAATCTATGTCCGTGTGCCTTTCATTGACACGGTTACGAAATATCCGGCAAAAATCCTTTCGCTCAACGGTGATGACGAGAGGATTCCGACAAAAGAAAAGCAGTACATAATCATGGATTCTACGAGCCGCTGGAGAATAAGCGACCCGGTGGTTTTCTACCAGACTTTCAAAACGGTCGAAGGCGCATATTCCAAGCTCAGCGACATAATCGACTCGGCGGCACGCTCCGTCATTTCAAGAAACAGGCTCAGTGAGATAGTCAGAAGCAGCAATATAATCAACGAGGAACATAAGGAATCGATCGCCGGATCTTCGGATATAAGCGAGGACGACAGTGCAGAAATCGAAGCTCTGGTGAACGTGAGCATGCAGAATGAAGTGGTTTCAAAAGGCCGTGAAAAGCTCTGCGATGAAATGGTCAGGGAAGCACGCCCGATGCTTGAGGAATACGGAATCGAGCTGATCGACATAGTTCCGCGTCAGATCAAGTATTCTGATGAGCTTACTGAATCAGTCTACAACAGAATGATAAAAGAAAGAAACCAGATTGCGCAGGCATACCGTTCGCTCGGTGAAGGAAAAAAAGCCGAATGGCTCGGTAAGCTTGAAAATGAAAAGCGTACCATTGAAAGTGAAGCGTACAGAATCAGCGAGGAAACAAAGGGACGTGCAGATGCCGAAGCCGCAGCAATATATACGGAGGCATACACGACGGATCCGCAGTTCTATGAATTCTGGAAGAGCCTTGAATCATACAAGAATACAATGGATGATTTCGACTCTACGTACAGCACTGCAATGGATTATTTCAAATATCTCTACGGACCTAACGGACGCAGATAGGAATTTCTTTTGAACGATGAACAGACAGTTAGTATTTGCCGAAAACAAAACTCTTTTTCTTGATACTTCCATGCAGATGGATGCATTCACAAAGTCCCGCATGGCTGACAAAATGGGCGAGGAAGGTTATCTGGCCGAAAAGACTGATGACGGCTGGAGATTTTCTCCCTGGGCTTTTACCGGAACAAGGCAGAATGAGTGCAATGACGAATCTCTGAGCATGGCTGCAAGAAAAGCAAGGGAAACTGTTTTGTTTGAAGGACCTGCATTTTCGGGGCGTACCCTGAAAGCTCTTTTTGACCTTGATTTTTCAAAGGAGCTTGGTGAAACGGAAATTTCATTCGTGACCTATGCGGCGGCAAGAGTCTGTTCAGTTCTGGAAGAGTCTGTAAAACAAAAGATTGACGTAAGCAACATAGGTGCGGGCGGAATCTTTATTTCTGCAGATTATAAAAAGGTGATTTTTTTACCGCGAGGGATTTTCGAGCTTTCAGTGACATGCGCAGGGCATCAGGCGGCATCGGAATACAACGGGCTGTTCATTAATCCTCTTTTGAAATCAAGTGCGGCGGTCAATTATACCCAGTCTGTCATTGCGTACAGGATGCTGACGGGAACATATCCTTTCGGCGAACTGGAAACTTCAAAGCGGTACTGGGATATAATCGATCATAATTATGTTCCGCTCAAAAACAAAGTCTGGGCGTTGGATGAAAAGCTTTCGTTTTTCGTTGACAATGCGCTCCAGAGAAAGGGCAGGGTAAAATCGCACGGTAAGAAAAAGGGAGAAAAAAAACACAGCGTCCAGGAAAAGATTTCCTCAATGATAACCGAAGCTGATTCCGACCAGATTGACATGTCCAAGCCGGGGCTTTTGCTTTCTTTTCCGCTTGAGGAGCTTTATAAGGAAACCGGTCTTACTGAAAAAGGTGAGATCCCGGCCGGTGGAAACGTACATGCGGTAATAAGAAAAGGAACCGTTTCGCCTGATCAGTTCGAAAAAAAGAGCCGGAAGGAAAACGAGGCGTTCCAGAAAAAGCTTTCCAAAAAAAGATGGCTCAGATCTCACCGCACTCATTTGACCGTTGCTGCATGCGCTGTTTTGGCTGCAGTTGTAGTAAGCGCGGTAATCATTACGGGAAACGGCAAGAATCCTACGTCAAAGGGACTTTCTTCTCTTGAAACCGTGCAGATGTTCTACAGTGCTTTCAATGCGCTTGATATAACCGGAGTCCAGGGCTGTTCATCCGGGCATGGCGGCGATGAGTTCATTGATCTTATGACTTCGGAAGTCGTTTCTTCGGGCGCAAGGTCTTTGTACAATGTGAGGCAGTCAAGCGTTTCTCCTGCGGAATGGTTCTGCTTCAATTATGATTTGAGCTACAATATTTTCGGCGTGTCGAATTTTTTCATTGACGGAGTGGACGGGGACATTTTCTTCAAGGGACCTCAGAAAAAAACTCATCCGAAATCAATAAGCGAAGAATACGGAATGTCGGTTGCTGAAGGCGCTACGAAAGATTATAAGGTGACCTATTCGCTTGTCCAGAGCCAGATGGAAGACGACCTTATAATCATAAATCAGATTGATGAAGTGCATCTTCTTTTTTACAGGGGACGCTGGGTCATTACTTCGGTTATAACGCACGAGGGTAAGCCTGAAAAAATAAGCTTCGCTTCGTTCAAAGATGATTTCAAATCTGCATGGGAAAAAGCGGGTGAAAATCCGAATGAAACGGCTGCAATGCTCAGGTCTTCATACGAATGGATTCCTACTGACATTGAGATTGACGGCGGTAAAAAACTTACGGAAGATACGAGGGATCCGCTTGAAATAAAATAAAGGAAAATCCGGCCATTTCGACTACGCTCAATGACCGGATGATTTGTTAATGGCCATTTCGACTACGCTCAATGACCGGATGATTTGTTAATGACCATTTCGGTTGCGTTCAATGACCGGATGATTTGTGTTTTTGGGTTAGACTATAACGCCTTTGGTTGATGGAACGGCGCCGTTTCTCCGGGGGTCTATTTCGACTGCCGCACGGATTGCACGGGATGCCGCCTTGAACAAGCCTTCCATTTTGTGATGGTCGCTGCGCCCACGGATTGTGTCCAGGTGCAGGTTGCATTTTGCTCCGCCTACGAATCCCTGCCAGAAATCTTCGAAGCAGTCAGTCTGGAAACTTGCCTGTTTTCCGTCCTGATTTATTGAAACGAGCGGAACTCCGGTAAGGTTTGCATTGCATACGAGAAATGACCTTCCGCCGAAATCAACGCTGGCCTGCAAAAGACTTTCGTCCATCGGGTAGATGAAAAAACCTGTCCTGTATATTCCAGCGCAATCTCCGAGAGCCTTTGAAAAGCATGTTCCGAGCGCAATGCCTGTGTCTTCGATCAAATGATGCTGGTCAACATGCAGGTCTCCTGAAAGCGACCCGGACAAATCGAACATACCGTGCTTGCAAAAAGCCTGCAGCATATGGTCAAAGAAACCGATCGGGTTTTTCACGCTGCATTTTCCGCTTCCGTCAAGGTTGAGGATCAGCTTGATCTGTGTTTCAAAAGTGTTACGTTCGACAGCAGCAATACGTTCCATCAGCTACCCCCGTTATGCCATGACCATTTTAAGCTCGTATTCGAGGATGTCCGTTGCACCGAGCGATCTGAGGCGTGGAAGAAGGTTCGGGACTTCGCTCTTTTTTACTGCAATCTTCACTGCAAAACCTTTGTCACCGTGAAGAGGGGAAACAGTCGGGCTTCTCATTGACGGGAGTCCGTTCACCACTGCATCGAAGCTTTCTTTCGGCACGTTCATTTCAAGCATGACGCGGTCACGTGCATCGATGACGGATTCGAAGAGGCTTTTCAGCTCGAGGATCTTCTTTTTCTTTTCCGGGTTCTGCATTGCTTTCTTTGATGCGAACATGCATGTTGAAGAGCTCATTATTTCTGCAACTATGCGGAGTCCGTTTTCTATGAGAGTGCGTCCGGTTGCCGTGTTGTCAACGATCATGTCTGCGTCATCCGGTGGGAAAACTTCGGTCGCGCCGTATGTGCGGATTACTTCTCCGTCCATACCCCTGCTTTTGAGCCATTCGCTTGCAAGCCTTTCATATTCAGTCGCAACGATCAGATGGTGTGATTCAAGATGCGCGTCATCTATTGCATTCGGAACTGCGGCTACAATGCGGACTTTGTCAAATCCAGTGTCGAGGATTTCTTCAACGTCTGCTCCGGTTTCTTTGATCCAGTCCCTTCCCGTAAAGCCCATGTCATGCGCTCCAAGCTCCAGGAGTTTTCCGATGTTCTGGGGTTTCATAACCTTTGCTTCAAGGTCATCCTGATTTACGGTCGGACGGTAAGCTCTTTCTGGAAGCGAGATTGAAATTCCTGCTCCTGCAAAAAGTCCTATTACGTGTTCATAAATTCTGCCCTTCGGCAACAAAATCTTAAGCTTTTCCATATAAGGATACTATATATGAAAACATGGGAATCTTCAACAAATTTTGATGGTTTGCATGAAAAAAGGCACCCCCGTTTTGGAAGTGCCTTGAATGCTGCATTTCTATGCCGCTTTTTTTAGAAGACGCTCGTTCTTACGCCAAGCGAGAATGTCGGAACGAAGCTCTTGTTCCATTCCAATCCGCTTACGTCTGAAGGAATGAACCAGACTGAAGGCTCGAAGTAGACCGCCCATGTCTTGAAGTACTTTCTGTCGTTGAAGGTCATCCTTGGGAATTCGACCTGCATCAACGCCGCTGAAAGAACTGCCGGACGGCCTGCACCGGAATCGCTGAACCATGAGAAGTTTGCTCCTATGGCTATTGTTGCGCTCAACCAGTCGAAGTCGTGACCGAAGAAGTAGTTGAACGGAATGTAACCGATCTGTGCAATGACCTTCGCACTGATTACGTGTTCTCCGTAGCGGTAGCCTGTACCCTGCTCGGTTCCGAACAAGTTTGTAAAGAAATCTCTCTGTCCCTGCAAGAACTGACCGTATGAGAGCTGGATCTTTACTGCGTTGTCGAATGCCGTAAGTCCCACGCCCGCACTCCAGAGCGATGCACCCCAGAAGTTTACGTCGAAGTAGAGCCCCTGGATGAACTTAGGAATCTCGTATGCAGAACGGTCACCGCGGCGCAGGTAGAGGGTCACGTCTTCCAGTTCTACGTCATCGCTTGAAAGTCCTTCGAAGCGCATCTGCTGGTTGTAATGTCCTCCGGCACCAGGTGAAATCAGCTTGACTGTCGGCAATGTGCGGTCAACCTGTACGATCGTCCTTGTGATTGCTTTTTCACCGTTCTCCATTTCTGCCTTTACGAGCAGGAAGTGGAATCCTTCTGCAATGTCCTGGTTTTCAACCCTGTATTTCCAGTTGCCCTTTCCGTTGCTTGAAACAGGCGTGTATGTCTTTCCGTTGTCGAAGCTCAGGTATACGCGCTTTACGGTCTTTGCCTTGAGAGCAGTCTTTTGTTCTGACGGAAGGTTCTTGTCCTTGAGGGCCGCCTTTTCTTCCGCAGTGAGAGTATATCCTGCATCACCCTTTATGAGAGGACGGTTCACCGCAAAGTCTCCGTACATGAAGTTGTCGAGCGTTACCCACGGTCCGTAAGGATTGTAGATTACCGTCTGCTCCCTTGAAGAAACCGTTCTTTCGGTGTTCGTATGAGCGATTACCTTGTATGTGTGCGTTCCAGGAGTAAGAGTGAACGTTCCTGATTCGTACATGTCTGCGGCAATCGGTTCGTAGACCTCTTCCTCATATTCAGGGCCTGTGTATTCCTGACCGGCTTCTTTTGCAATCTGCTTTGCCCTTTCGATTTCTGCCTTCTTTGCCGCATTTCTTGCTGCAACTGCTTCTGCTCCGGCTGCGTTTTTCTTTTCCCTTTCAGCTGCCTTTGCTTCCGCATATTGAAGTTCTTTTTCGGTGAACTTGTCTTTGTCGAGCTTGATCTCCGGCTTCATGCGGAATGAGAAGTATCCTGAATCAGTAAGCTCGGTCGTAAGGCTCGGTATTTTCTGTCCGTCAACATAGAGGTCGATTGCAGTGACCGTTTCTTCGAAGCTGCTTGCAGTACCATAGATGTTGAATTCACCGTTCACGTATTCTCCGTTGAGCGGGTAGAGCAGGTCTGCTGAAACGAGCTTTGCGTCTTTTACTACATGTATGTTGCGGCTTACGTTCCTTGAGTTTCCGGCTTTGTCGTATCCTGAAATCTCAACGTTGTAAAGTCCGTCCTTGAGTTCCGAAACGTCGATTACCTGTGAGATGATTGACTCCGGGTACAAGTCATTTTCGGCGAGGTAATCAGGCACGTACTTTCCGTCAAGGCTCTTTATCTTCATGTACAGCTCGGTAAGCTGGATGTTGTCCGTCGTCTGGCCTGATATGACCAGGTTGGTTGAAATCGTGCTGTCATCAAGAGGAAGCTCCAGATTAAGCTCCGGCGCCGTATTGTCTATGTTGAGCAATGACGTGTAAAGGCTCGTTATGTTGTAGCCGTCCCAAATCTTCAGGTAGACCACGTGTGTTCCGTCCTGTACTACGCGCGTGTCAAATTCGTATGTCCACTGTGCAGGGGCTTCGCGTGTCTTTCCTTTTACTACGACCGCATCATTGTAGCTTGCGCCGTTGTCAACGGAAATCTGCACTTTGTTGATTCCGTTCTTGTCGCTTGCCCATCCGCTCATGACGACGTGACCGTGGATGTGTCCGTCAATCTTCGGAAGTTCTACGCTTCCCTTCGGTTCTTCGAGGGATACGTGGAATTTGCGGCTTACAGGCTTTCCTTTGACTCCGTTTATGTCCTCTGCGTATACGGTGACGGTATGCTCGTTGTCGGTAAGTATGTTCAGAGGTGAAACGGCGATTTCGAAGCTTGACTGACCGTTTTCGTTCGGAATCATCTGGTAGTCGCTGTTGTCAATCTTGTAGTAGACCTTGAGCATCTCGCCGTTGTATCCCATGACTCCGTCATCATCGTACATAACGCCCGTAATCAGGAAGTCCGTCGTGTTGACTGAATCTTCGAGCGGCATGTGGATTTCTGCAACCGGGAGGTCGCTTTCAGGGTCAACCGTGAAATCATATTTGTCCAATATCGTAGTGTTTCCTGAGATGTCGCTTACCACGAATTTCATGGAATCTGCAATCGGGAGTCCTTCTTGTCCCAATGACGTTGAAGGAAGTGCACCGGTCAGGATGTTGCTGTGAGAATCAAGCTCCGCAACTGATTTTGACAATGCAAGCAGTTCAGCTTTCTTTGCCGCATCTTCCGGATCTTCCGTTTCATCGGTCTGGGCTTCGGTGTGTGAGCTTCCGTCCTTGCTGAGTGAGTCTGATGCAGCCAGCGTGAAGTCTTTCTTTGTCCTTCCGTCCGGGCTGATGTACTGGATGTTTCCTACGTAGCTGTCATCTTTTACGCGGAATACGAACAATGTCTCACCGTTTACTTTGTCGCCGGCTTTTGGAACTACGATTGTGACTTCAGGAGGCGTGGTGTCCTTTCTGATCGCTGAGTTGAAGTATGACATCTTTCCTGCGTTGTCCGTTGCGCGTACCGTTACCGGGAGATATCCGTCAGGTAGGTTTGCAAGTGATACCCTTTCGCTGAACCGTCCCTTTGAATCATATCTTATAGGTTTCCAAACGGTTTCGCCCTCATTGTCGGAAGTGGTATATTCGAGTGCGGCCACTCCGTTTCCGTCAGATACTGTTCCTTCTATCGTAAGGAGATCCTTTATGTAGTCCATGGACTTGATGCTCGTTACGTTGAGCACAGGATCGGATGTATCGGCTATGATTGACACTGCCGGTGAAACCCACGCTCCGTTTGCATCGCTTATTGCACGTACTGAAACGTTTGCGTAAACTCCGTCGGTAATGGCTGCGAGCCTTATGATTTTTCCTTCAGATGTGACCCTGAGTCCGCTGTTTGACCTTACGAGGTTTGCGGAAATGTTTCCAGGGACGTTTGTGTATCCGATGAGAGCCGCATCGTTGTTGAGCACGTAGCGCCTGTTGGTCGGATCATAGACTGCACCGCCTGCCGTAGACCAGTAGACTCCTTCCGTGTCATCGACGACTCCGTGGCTTCTGAGTATGCTTACCGTACCTGAGATGACCGTGCTGTCATTGATTTTTGCGGAAATCTTGACTATACCGGCCGGGAGACCTGAAATCGGGACTTCCGCTTCATATACGTTCGGAGTTCCTGTTTCTCGTATGGTTCCTTCCGGGAGAGGCTTGTCGTTTGCCGTCCATACAACGGATGTAACCGGAGATTCGGACCTGATTTTTGCAACGAGGGAGTGCGGATCTGTGTTGATCGTTCCGTCCCTTTCTTCAAGGATTTCCATACCGCTTCTATATGCGCTTCCGTCTACGCTTACGAAACGTCCTGATGCGCTTGTGTTCGGTTTGTTGACCTTTATGCTCGCAGATTTGAACACAAGGGTTGAATCACCAGCAGGCAGGCTTGAATAAGGCTTGTATTCGAATGTGGCTCCGGCCGTTCCCTGATATACGCAGACACCGTAGTACGGCATCTCAGGTCCGTCACCATGCAGCCAGTAATATGCCGGGGCAGCCGGTTCTGCAGCATCTCCTCCCAAAAGTTCTGCTGAAACAGGATTTGAGATTTTGCGTACAAGGACTGCCGTAGTGCTTGTTTTTCCTGAATCATTTGAAGCGATGATTTCAAGGATCGAAACGCCGTCAACGAAATTGTCAGCAGTCAGGCTGATTGAGAATGCTCCGCGGCTTACCCTTACGTTCGTCGCTGATTCGAGCTTCGGCAAAGGAAGCACCTGTGAGCTTATGACAGTTCCGTTATCGTCATAATTTACCTTGGCTGAAAGAATCCTGTACCTTACCGTCGGTGTGGATGTGCTTGCTACCGTTCCTGAAATCAGCAGCTGGTTGGATGTGTCGAAATTCCTGAACACTTCTTTTGCAAGGCTGTCATCGTTCGTGAGCCTCAAAACAGGAGCCGTTTCGTTTGACGGGAAGTAGAGGTCGCCCGACGTGTATACGGCACCGGAAGATGTGGTGACCCTTACCTTGAACAGCGGGGTGGTTGAAGCTGACGCAAGTATGATAGAGTTTCCCGATACCTTTGCAGTGACGTTCTTCATTACAGGAACCGTCGTTATGGATGCGATTTTTCCGCCTACGAAATAGCCGGACACTGAACTGTTTTCATCCACGGTTATGGCTCCGTCTGCCGCTACGGTTGAATCATTGAAGTATATTCCGGGTTTGGTTCCGTAGAATTTGGTGTAGTTTGCAACGTTGAAGATTACGGTATGCGTTGAGCTTCTGTCGAATTTGTCGGTTGCGGTTATTGTGAGGAATGAAACGCCCCAAGGAATGTCCGCCGTTTCGAATCCTATGGCTACAGGAATTTCTTTGCTGCCGTTTCCTTCTATATCTTTGGAGATTTTGCCTCCGTTTCCCCAAGTCCAGTCATAATGCACGGATTTGAGTCCTGTTGATGATGAGACGTTGACCTTGTACTGGGCTGTGCTTTCCGGATCGATTTCCATTCCGTTCTCGAATTTTTCATCGCCGTATTTTTCATCGAGGAATGCGGGTGCAAATCCTTTTGATGAGAACGTAACTGTGGAAGGATCGCCCTTGATGCCGAATTTGTCGACCGCGTATGCCGTGATATGGTGCTCGCCGTCTGTCAGTGCTCCTGGAATCGGATTGTAGAAAACACCGGTGGTTTCAAGCTTTACTTCTTCACCGCCGTCAACCGAGTAATGGATTGCCGCAACTCCGTCGTCATCTTGTGCAAGACCGCGGATGAACAGGCTTCCGTCATCTCCGTCAACTTCACCGACCGGATATTTTATTTCTATTGTAGGTTTGTCATCGGACTGGTCGACGTAGACTATGTTTCCGCCCTTTGAGCCTTTCTGCGCATTTACGAAAGTCCTTGACGTAGTGACGGCGTTGTCCATGGTGTCTACGGTGCTGATCGTGAATTCCATTGAATTCTTTACTATGCGTGAGTCAAGTTCAAGCGCCCAGTACGGGTTTCCGGCAGTAAGCTCGAATTCTCCTTCAAGCGCACCCCACTTGTATTTAAGGCTCTTGATACCGTTCCTGTCTTTTGCGTATCCGGCAATCGTGAAGATTCCGTTGACCGTTTCTCCCGGAGCAGGAGTTACTATTTCCAGTTCAGGACTTGCATTGTCCACGAAGCAGAGGAATGAGCTTATACCTACAGTGCCGGCTCCGTCGATTGCCTTGAACCAGATGAGCTTCGGACCGTCTTCCATTTTTTTCGTTTCAAGAGGAAGGGAGAAGCTTGCATAGCTTGTGAATCCGTTTTCGTCAGGGGTTGAAAGCTTGTGCTCCTTGATTTTTATAGGTGTGTAATGCTCTCCGCCGTCGGTGCTGTATTCAAGCGTTGAAACGCCGTTACCGTCGGTTACGCGTCCTGCAAGCGTGACTTTTCCGCTTATCAATGCTCCCATGGCGAGGTTTGTGACCGTCGTTACAGGTGCATTGCGGCAAAGCTGCCATTCCACGGTTACGGCATGACCTGTCTTCGGCTTGACTTTTGATTCGTCAAGGACTCCGTCTTCATTGTAGTATGCGTTCGGGTTTCCGTTGTCGATACCGTATGCAGTGACCGTGTGCTTTCCTTCCGGGAACTGCGTCGTGTCAAGGTAGTATGACCAGAATTTCGTTCCTTCTACTTTGACCGGATTTTCCTTGTCGCCGTCGATTATGAGCCATACTTCCGAAACTTCGTCGTCATCATAACATGTACCGACTATGTTCAGGTTTCCTTCAACCTTCATGTTCGGGGTTGGGTTCGTGATGTTGATCACCGGAAGGTCGGAGTCTTCGTCTATGAAGAGGTTGTAGGGTCCGGCTACCGCGGTGTTCCCGGCCTTGTCAGTCGCTTCTGCGTAGACATTGTACTTGCCGGATCGGTTCTGGATGTCAAAAATTTCCGTCCAGCTGTTTTCCGCCCCGACTGATTTTTGCATGACCTCTTTTTTTCCGCCTGCAAAAGCGGAAGCCGAAATGCAGATAAAAACAATCGGTAAAGCGAATTTCTTGAAAATAAAAAATCTCCTATCCATAGCCATCTTCCCTATAAAATATGGTGTTCTCCGAAAAATCGGAAACCGCCTACGAATTCCAAGCCGCATTAAGCTGCCGGAACCGTTCTAGCAGAATTAACCGGGAAGCATAAAAGCAACCCGGATCTAAAAACTTTTTTATTAGAAGAATAAAATTTTCCCATCGACTTATCGGCAAAAAATGGAAAATTCTTGAGTCAGGCGGTGCTCCTGTCTGTTTCTAAGAGCCGCACTTGATTCCTTGGAGGACTTTTCCTATGCTGTCGTGTATGACCAGATCAGCGATGGAATCACCGGGAGTGGGATCCCTGTTGATCAGGACTATGTGACTTCCGTGGAAAGCCCGGATAAAACCTGCGGCCGGATAGACGGAAAGAGAAGTTCCTCCTATTATGAGAAGCTCCGCTTTGTCCAGTGCGGAAAGCGTTTTTTGCACGACCTCATCATCAAGGCTTTCTCCGTAAAGGACGACGTCCGGCCTTATCATTTCTCCGCATGCAGGACAACGGGGAATCCCTTCGTGATCAGCGTGCGAAGCCACATAATCCCCGTTATAGAAAACATTGCATGCAGTACAATGGTTACGCATCACCGAACCATGCAGCTCCAGCACGTTTTTGCTGCCTCCGGCCTGGTGAAGCCCGTCGATGTTCTGCGTTATGACTGCTTTGAGCTTGCCTGATTTTTCCAGCTCAGCAAGCTTTATGTGCGCCGCGTTCGGTTTTATCCCCGAAACAAGGATTTTTTCACGGTAAAAACGGTAGAATTCCCTCGGATTTGAGTACAGGAATCTGTCGCTCAAAATTTCTTCCGGCGGATAATCCCACTTCTGGTGGTAAAGCCCGTCCACGCTGCGGAAATCTGGAATACCGCTCTCCGTTGAAACTCCAGCTCCTCCGAAGAAAACGATGTTCGAGCTTTCATCTATATAATTCTGAAGAGTGTCCGTCTGTTCTTTCGTAACGCTCATATACGGCTCCTTTTCTGCATGTCATGACAAAAGCCCTTCAAGCCCTTGTCTCCTGTAGATAAAAGCCAGCCTGCGTCCCATGTACGTAGATGATGGCCGGCAACGAACGTTTTTTAATGCAGGAAGTTCTGGATCCAGAAAATCCCGGTGTTTCATTGTAAAAATAAAGATTTTAGAGATTTTTAACTTTTCTTTATAAAATATATCACGCTTTTTATAAGGGTTCAAGGAAAATTTATGAAGTTCGCCGCAAAAAAATCCTTGAAATAAATTTGAAAAAAAATAAAATAATACTTGATAAATTTTCATGCAGGGTGTATAAATAAGTTAGCTTGTAAATAAGCTGATAAACTCTCTCCGATGTCCGTGATAAACGGACGGCAAGGGATCCGGGCGGTGTTACTGTTCGGGTCCCTTGTTTATTTTCAGGAATGATTTGAAAAATATCCGTCTTTTAAATGTTTTGCTCTTGACATGTTTCAATCGTTTTTGTAAACTCTGTAAACGCTTCGTGATTTTGCACGGGCAGAAAGTTACGCTCTTGTAGCTCAGTCGGTAGAGCACATCGTTGGTAACGATGAGGTCAGCGGTCCGATTCCGCTCGGGAGCTTTCAGGAATTAACAGGTTGAAGGAGAAAACGTATGTCTAGCAAGAAGAAGACAGCTGTGGAGATTATTGCCCTTGCCTGCAGTGACTGCAAGCGCAAGAACTATACGACATATAAGAACCGCAAGAACATCACCGGTAAGCTTGAGAAGAATAAGTATTGTCCTTTCTGCCGTAAGTCAATTATGCACAAGGAAACAAAGGCTAAATAAGCAGTTAAAGCCCTGATGGGGTATGGCGGGATTACCAACTAGCCCGCCGAATATCTTAGGTCAGTAGCTCAGTTGGTAGAGTCCCGGTCTCCAAAACCGGTTGTCGCGGGTTCGAGTCCTGCCTGGCCTGTAATTTTTGATTTTTTAGTAAGAGGATGAAAGATGAAAAAGTTTTTCCAGTTTTGCAGGGAATGTGTCGCTGAACTTAGAAAAGTTTCTTGGCCTACATTTGGCGAAGTGATTTCCTCTGTCAAGGTTGTGATTATTTCTCTTTTTGTGCTTGCCGTGTTATTGGGAGCTATGGACTTCCTGTTTACCGGTTTGTATAGCTTCATCTTTACAGGCAACTTTATAAAGTAAGCCAAGGGAACTGTTTATGGCAAAAAGCTGGTACATTATTCACACTTACACAGGATATGAACAAAAGATTGAAAGAACCCTCAATATGTTGCTGAATTCAGGCGAAATCGATCCTGCAGTGCTTACCAGCATAAAAGTTCCCATGGAAACAGTGGTTGAAGTTAAAGACGGAAAATCAAAAACACGCAACAACAAGCTCCTTCCTGGCTACATAATGTTGGAAATGGATTTGCCCCAACTTGGCTGGAAGGCTACATGCAATACAA
>JAFPKH010000322.1:0-2832 GCA_017424825.1 Treponema sp.
TCTTGATTTTAAGTCGCCACATGATTCGGGGACTAAATTTTAAAGTGTATACTATTTTACTGAAATTTCGGGCGATTGTCTAGGAAATGAGTGAAGTCCGTCATCATAGACTCAGCATGAAAAACAGAACTGGAGCTGGAAAAAATAGACTATGACTGATATATAAAACCATTATGGCAGCTTTGTTCAGCTTCACACAGCATCTGCTTTTATAAAACATCATTGAGCGTAGTCCTGCTCTCTCCCGCTTGATGAAGTCAACCGATTGGCTATGGAACTGAAAAAAGATGCCGTGCAATCTTAATGCGAAACTCTTGTAAAAAGGCTGATTTTCCTTCAAAATAATTTTATGACCAAATCTCAACTCCGCTATTTTATAAAGTTTGGAATCAAGACATTTTTATTGAGGCAGAAAAAACCGATTCTTGGAACAATCATACTCACGGACAAATGTAACCTTCACTGCAAGCACTGCTCGGTGAACAATATTACGGCCGTGGTGCATCCGTATCCGCAAATCAAAAAAGAAATGCAGACGCTTTTTGACATGGGAGTGCGCATCCTGTTTTTTTGCGGTGGTGAAACATTTTTGTGGCAGTCGGAAGGAAAAACTCTGCGCGACTTGGTGATAGAAGCAAAGCAAATGGGTTTTATGATTGTGAACGTCGTTACAAACGGAACCTATCCGCTTGATTTACCCGAAGCCGATTTGATTCTTTTGAGCATAGACGGCGACAGAGAAAGGCACAACGAAATCCGCGGGCAGGTTTATGATTCAATCATGCAGAACATTGAAAACGCAACCAGCGACAACATCTGTTTTTACATGGCAATCAATAAAATCAACATGGGCACAATCAGTGAGGTGACACACACGGCGGCAAAAATGAAAAATGTCCGTGCCGTCTCATTCAATTTCCACACGCCTTATCCCGATACAAAGGAACTTGCGCTTACAAGGGACGAAAAACAAAAGTGCTGCGACGAAATCAAAAAGCTGATGAAAGAGGGTATGCCGATTTTTAACCTGAAGTCATCGATGAAGCATATCGTGAACAACACATTTCCGACTCCGTGCTGGCAGTGCGTTGTAATGGAAAACGGAAAACTTTCGGTGTGCGGACGTTGCATCGATGTTCCGGGTCTTTGCGAACAGTGCGGCTACTGGTTTGTCGCGGAGTACACGCTTTTATTCAAGGGAAACATCCGCGTAATTTTTGAATGTCTTAAGACCTATTTGAAATTTGTATAATTCGCAATTGGAGAGTTTATGAGTTTTATTACGACAGCATCAAGAATGTGGCTTACAAAATCTTTTACTCCGTTTACGTTCACATCAGGCGGCGAAGATTTTTTGGATTATGAAAATCTTGAGAACATGGGTCTGTACGTTCACATTCCATTTTGCAAAAAAATATGTTCGTTCTGTCCCTATTGCAAGCAGATTTTTGATTCTGATTTGATGAACCGCTACATTGACGCCCTTAAAATGGAGATTAAAAAAGTCGGAAGTCAGTACGGCAGTCGGAAAAAAGTGAGCAGTCTGTATTTTGGTGGAGGAACCCCGGCTCTTGCGGCAGACAGGATTGGGGAAATAATTTCGGAACTGGAAAAATATTTTGAAATTAGCGACGGTATTGGACTGGAGCTTCACCCAGACAATGTTACCTGCGAAAATCTTTTAAAACTAAAGTCCGCCGGTGTAACGAAAATCAGCATAGGGATTCAGTCGTTCAACAAAAAATATCTTTCAATGCTTGGCCGCGACAATACTGATTATGAAAAAATGTTTTCCGCGTTAAAAGAGGTTCCGTTCGAAACTGTAAGCATGGATTTTATTTTCGCGCTCCCCGACCAGACCCTTGACGATTTGAAATCGGACATAAGCATGGCTTTTGAAAATGGGGCGAACCACATTGCAATCTACCCGTTCATTGATTTTTCGTTTGCCAAAAACAAGATTTCCCCTATGACGAAAAAACAAAAGCACAAACTTCTGGACGACATTACCGACTGGTGCAACTCAAAAAACTTGCGCCGCGATTCAATCTGGACTTTTTCAAACGACAGCACCGCAAAATATTCTTCAATGCCCCGCGAAACTTTTTTGGGATTCGGATGCTCTGCCACTACGCTTCTGAAAGATGAATTCAAGGTAAACACTTTTGACGTAGGTGAATACATAAAACGCATTGACCAGGAAAAACTTCCGACATCGCTCACGACAAAATTTTCAAAACGGAAGCGCATGGTTTACTGGCTCTTCTGGACGCTATACACTACCCGCCTTGACCCTGCGGACTTTAAGAAATTTTTCGGAAAAGCCCTGTGGCGCATGTACGGATTTGAATTCTTCCTTGCACGCCTTGTCGGATTTATGAAAAAGGAAAACGGAATCTACAGGCTCACAAAAAAAGGCTGCTTCTATTATCATCACTACGAAAATTTTTACACGTTGAGCTACATAGACAAAATGTGGGGACTTATGAGGAAAGAGGCATTTCCAAAAGGAATGAAACTTTAAAAACCATTCATAAAAAATCTAAGGAAACGCTGATTAAAATCAATTCGAACCGACGCTACGGAACCAAATTTTTAAAATCCTCCTGATTTTGTTTTTTTTACTCGTATCCGGAGATGAGCCTATACTTTTGATAATGTTTCTTCTATAATACAAGTAATATAAGTTGATTTGCTTTTAAACATCATAAATCGAAAGCAGACCAAAACTTAATATAAAAAATGGCAGGATAATATGGCCCTTTGGGATTTAGCACTTGATATTTTTGACCTGGTCCTTGACGACAACAGGGGTAACAATTTGGGTCTCAA
>JAFPKH010000323.1:0-5271 GCA_017424825.1 Treponema sp.
ATCTTTGTTCGACCAGCGTTTCCCGGACAAGGTTATGGATGCGGTCGCATTGAACTTTACGCGCTTCCATCTTTTGAACCAGCTCAAGGGACGCAGTTTCGGAGATTCGATTCTAAATGCAATGGCCGAAGGAATCCGCAAAACTCTTCTTAAAACCGGTGGAATTGCAGGCAGAAATGGAGCAGACAGTTTTTATCTTTATGTTCCCCATCAGGATGATTACGAGACTCTTCTTCAAAAAATAAACGAATCCCTTTCTTCACTTT
Source organism: Treponema sp. (assembly GCA_017424825.1). Taxonomy (GTDB): domain Bacteria; phylum Spirochaetota; class Spirochaetia; order Treponematales; family Treponemataceae; genus Treponema_D. The sequence goes on from JAFPKH010000323.1 coordinate 267, forward strand.
TGAAGCCGTCGGAAATAAGATTGAGGCTTGGAGCTTATTCTGATTCCGAGCGCAGCCTGCCCATGATCAAGCGTTTTGACCATGCGGTTCAGGCATGCAATTCACTCCGCAATAAAACTTCCGGCACCAGCGACATCTGCATTTATGACGACAAGATGGCCGAAAAGGAAGTGTTTGACGCACATCTTCTGCAGGACTTTGAGACCGCAATCGAACAGAAACAGTTTACGGTAAACTATCAGCCGAAATTCAACATCAAAGGTGACAAGCCTGTTTTGTGCAGTGCAGAGGCACTTGTACGATGGATTCATCCTGAACTTGGTTTTGTCCGCCCGGATTTATTTATCCCGCTTTTTGAAGAGAACGGACTTGTAACAAAACTCGACCGCTATGTCTGGGAAGAAAGCGCAAAGCAAATCCGCAAATGGAAAGAGGAGCTTGGAATTACAATCCCGGTTTCAGTAAATGTTTCTCGCATAGACATTGCCGCTCCCGACATGACGGATTTCATTACCAAAATCGTAAAGGAAAACGGTCTTTCCCCGGCAGAATACATGCTTGAAATTACGGAATCAGCATACACTTCCGATTCAAAACACATTGTCGAAGTCGTGGAAAATCTGCGCTCGCTCGGCCACAAAGTCGAAATGGATGATTTTGGTTCGGGCTACTCTTCACTCAACATGCTCACGTCCATGCCGATTGATGTCCTCAAAATGGACAGGGCATTTGTCAGAAACATTCAGCCGGGCAACAAAGAGATGAAGCTTGTCGAACTTGTGCTTGACATTGCAAAAAATCTTGGAGTTTCCGTCGTTGCGGAAGGTGTTGAAACCGAAGAAGAATACAAAATGCTTAAGGATGCGGGCTGCGACATAATCCAGGGCTATTATTTTTCAAAGCCGGTTCCGCCGTCTGACTTTTCAAAATTTGTGTGATTTCCGGGGTATGCATGATTACGCTTGAAACCTTAAAAAACAACGGCACGGATATTGAAACAGGACTTTCCCGCTGTCTTGGCAAAGAAGATTTGTATCTTAAGCTTGTGAACATGGGGCTTGGGGACGCAAAGTTTGAAGAACTGGGAACCGCCTTAAGCTCCAATGACTTACAGAAAGCTTTTGAACTTTGTCACGCACTCAAAGGAATAATCGGGAATCTTGCAATCACGCCGCTGTATGAAGCACTTTCGGCACTGACAGAAAAACTTCGCAGCAAGGAAGAAACAGATTATCCGGCCATGTATTCGGATGTTCTTGCAATCCGCGCAAAAATTTCAGGCAGTTAAGCTATGAAAAAAGGTCTGATAATAATCACAAACTTTCTGATCGTAATTTTTTCAATTTTCTTTGTCGTGCTCTATGCAAGGAAACAGAGCGCGTCAATGAAAGCCTACAATACCGAAAACTTTATGACCATGTCGATCGGTATGGAAAAGGTAACGACAAATTATCTGGAAGGTGAGCAGAGGCTTTGTGATTCCTGGGCCGCATGTATAAACAGCCGCAAAATGAACATGCAGGAAGCAATGTCCTATCTCAAAGTTGCCCAGCGCATCCAGAACATTTCGGCTCACATCATCAGGCTTGATTCTTTTACCGGCTATTCCAACAACTCCAAAATCGACGATCCGACTGAATTTACGGTTTCCTATAAGGAAATAGATATTTTTTCTTCGCTGAATGAACTTCTCGGACAGCAGGACCAGATTCGCGTCACCCGTTCCTACACAAACCCAATGAACGGCATTCAGTCCATCGCTTTCTGCGACCTTCTGGAACTCAGGCTTGACGAGTCGGATTCCGCAAATAATAAAAATTCAGCAGCGAGCGAAACAAGCACGAGCAAAAGCAGTTCTTCAAAATTTGAAAAAGCAGTTCTCATGCGCGTAATTCCAGTTGAAACGCTTGCAAGCAAATGGGCATTTCCTTCCGAAAAATACAGCGACGCGCAGATTTCAATGATTGATTCAAAAGGAAACTACATCCTAAAAGGAAAGTCTTTCAAAAACTCAAACTTCTTTGAATTCTACAAATCCTATAATCAGATTAATAAAGAAGATTTTGAAAATCTCAAGTCAAAAATCCATGAGACCGGAATGTTCAACATGCAGAACTCAAAAGCGGAAAACTGCCTTATCGTTCATATTCCGGTCAACACATCCTTGGACTGGACTCTGATTACCTACATTCCAATCGAATACATAACAAAAAGCAACATCGACTGGCCGCTGGTTATTGTGGTTTCAATCTGCCTTACGATTCTTCTTTTCTTTGATGTTTTTGTGATTATGAGATTCAACAGAAAACTTGCCGCCACTGCAAAAGAAGCCGATTCTGCAAACAAAGCAAAAACGGTTTTCCTTTCAACAATGTCCCATGACATCCGGACTCCCATGAATGCGATTATCGGACTTACGACAATTGCGGAAAAAAATATCGGGGATTCAAAATCTGTTTCGGACAGTCTTAACAAAATCAAGCTCGCAAGCAATCATCTTCTTACGCTCATAAATGATATTCTGGACATTTCAAAAGTGGAGCACGGAAACATCAGTCTTTCTCCGGTGCGCTTTTCAGTCATCGAACTGGCAGAAAATCTTGAGAACATGGTGCTTCCGATGGTACAGCAGAAAAATATTGATTTCAGATTCCAGAAAAACAACATCACATGGGAATACCTCAATGCGGACCAGCTTCGCATAAATCAGGTTTTTATAAACATCCTGTCCAATGCAATAAAATATACTCCGGACAACAAACAGGTTTATGTCGATTTAAGTGAAGAACCGTGCGGCAAAGAAGGATTCATAAAGCTTGTGTATAAGGTCGCGGACAAGGGAATCGGTATGCCGGAAAGTTTTATGGAAATCATGTATCAGCCTTTCATGCGCCAGACCGACAGCCGTATCAACACAATTCAGGGAACGGGACTTGGACTTGCCATCACAAAAAAAATGGTTGATTTGATGGGCGGAAAAATCGAGTGCCAGAGCAAGGAAGGAGAAGGAACAACCTTTATCGTAACGCTTGAACTTGAAGTTTCAGAAAATGAAAAGAACGCGGATTTCCAGGAAGAAAATGATTCTGATTTAACGGGAATGAAAATTCTTGTCGCAGAAGACATGGACGTAAACTGGGAGATTATTTCTACGCTCCTTGAAATGTACGGGATTAAATGCAGGCGCGCAGAAAACGGAAAGGTCGCAGTCGATACGCTCCGCAATATTCAGAGCGGTGAATTTGACGTTGTCTTTATGGATATTCAGATGCCGGTCATGAACGGACTTGAAGCGACACGCGAAATCCGAAAGCTGGAAAATCCGTATGCGGCGGACATCCCGATTATTGCAATGACAGCCGACGCATTCTCTGAAAATGTGGCGGAATGTTTTGAAGCCGGAATGAACGCTCATATTGCAAAACCGATTGATATAAACAATGTCGTCCGCGAACTTAAAAAAATCCGCAAGGCCAAGCGATAAATGCAAGGAGAAATGATTATGAAAAATAAAATCAGACTGGCAAAAAACTGCTCCATATTGATTCTGTGCGCTCTTGTAATTCTGGAATTTGTTTCCTGCAATCAGCAAAAAAAAGAAACGGCCTTTGTTCCACGCCTTGATACACAGACAAAATGCAAAATTGAAATTGCCGGACGCTACGAAAATTTTGAAGCCCTTGAAGCAGAATTTGACCGGTTCAATGAATTTTATCCGAACGTCGAGCTTGCCTACACATATTTGGACAATTATAAAAAGACAATTTTCACGGCACTCTCCAGCCAAGATGCGCCTGACATTTTCACAACGTTTCCGTGGATGCTGGATAAATCGAATTACAATCCGCTCTTTGAAAATGCAGAAAATCTTGCGGACTCAAAGAACACAGGAATCGAGCTTTCTGCCGTAAATCAAAAACTTTTGTTTTCTTTTGCTGACGGCTCAATTCCGATGGTACCGGTTTTGTGCGCCGCAAACGGAATGCTTGTAAACGAAGACTTGTTCAAAAAAGAAAACATCGCAATTCCGAAAACATGGCCGCAGTTGATTGAAGCCTGCCAGAAATTCAAGGACGCAGGATATAAGAGTCCGATACTTGCAGAGAAATCTGCAAATTCAATTATAGATTCCCTGGTTTTTCCATATTTTACAAAGGAAGTCATGGACAAGCCCGATGCGATTTCAAAATTAAATGAACTTGATTCCAAGGCCGGTGAATACATGAGAACAAGCCTTGAATTAGTTGAAAGCTTTAAAGAATGCGGCTTTATGGATTTAGAAGAATGCGGAAAGATTAAAGACAATTATTCAGCCGTAATCATGCGTTTCTTTGAAGGCGACGTTCCCATGATGCTTGCTTCCGCTGATGTCGTTTCCGGCACAAAAAAGCGCGAGGCTTTATCAGAGTCATTTACGAACAATCCATTTAAGTACAGTTTTTACGCAGTTCCCGTGATGGAAAAAGATGCAGCCGTTTTGCTGGTTCCTTCCATAGAATTTTCCGTAAACAAAAACAGCGGGAATCTTGAAATGGCAAACGAATTTATGCGCTTCCTCTTAAGAACGGAGGAACTGAATAATCTTGCAAAAATAAAACGCCTCATAACATGCTCAACAGTCTATTCTTTCGATGACGTATACGCGCCATTGGAAAACACGGAGCATCTTTACCAGCTGGAAATCGGCATTCTTGACAACACCTATTCCCAACTCAGAAATGCGGCATACAAGGTGCTTGTCGGAAAGCAAACTCTCGATGAAGCGATATCATGCTATGGGACGTATTGATTTCAATTAAAAACTATTCTTGAATTCTCCAGATGCCCTTTGCCTCATTTGCCATTTTCTTTTGGCGACTGTCTATACAAACTTCTGTCCATTCTTCCAAATCATAATTTCCAATTTCGAGTGTCATAGGAACTGTGGACTGTTTGTAAACAGCCTTCTTTTCTGATATGTATTAAAATATTATAGCATACTGATATTACAAAATTGAATATTAAC
>JAFPKH010000324.1:0-4190 GCA_017424825.1 Treponema sp.
GTCATGGGACACGTTGACCATGGTAAGACCAAGACTTTGGACGCAATCAGAAACACCAACGTCGTTGCGGGCGAGGCAGGCGGTATCACCCAGAAAATCGGTGCATATCAGGTTTCTACTCCGAAGGGCGTGATTACATTCCTTGATACTCCTGGACACGAAGCTGTCACGATGATGAGGGCGCGCGGTGCTCAGATTACGGACATCGTAGTTCTTGTCGTTGCTGCGGATGATGGCGTCATGCCTCAGACCCTTGAAGCCATAAACCATGCAAAGGACGCCAAGGTTCCTATAATCGTGGCGGTAAACAAAATAGACAAGCCGGAAGCAAATCCTGACCGCGTAATGACACAGCTCAGCGAACTCGGACTTACACCGGAAGCTTGGGGCGGAGACACCCAGTATGTGAATATTTCCGCACTCAAGAGGGAAGGCATTGACGAGCTTCTCGACGCTATCCTCATTCAGGCTGAAATGCTTGAGCTTAAGGCACAGTATGACTGCCGTGCAGAAGGAAAGGTCATTGAAAGCCGCGTGGATCAGGGGCGTGGTGTCGTTGCTTCTGTAGTCGTTGAACGTGGTACGCTCAGAACAGGAGATCCTTTTGTTGCAGGAATCTATTCAGGACGTGTCCGTGTCATGTTCGATGACCGCGGTAAGAAAATCACCGAAGCTACTCCGTCAATGCCGGTTGAAGTTCTCGGTATGGTCAGCATGCCGAATGCGGGAGATCCGTTCCAGGTCACTGAATCTGAAAAGGATGCGCGTGCATTTGCAGCAAAGCGTCAGGAACTCAAGAGATACGAGGATGCAAAGGCATTCAAGAAAGTCACGCTTGACAGCCTCTACACGACTATCGAGCAGCGTGAAATCAAGGAATTCAAGGTCATCATCAAGGCCGATCTCCAGGGTTCTGCAGAAGCTCTCAAGACATCTCTTGAAAAGCTTTCAACCAGGGACATCCGTCTTTCTGTCATACATTCAAGTGCCGGTGCAATCAACGAAAGCGACGTTACCCTTGCTGCAGCTGATGAAAATGCAATCATCATCGGTTTCAACGTCCGTCCTACGCCGAAGGCAAAAGCCCTTGCCGATCAGGAAAAGGTTGAAATCAGAAAATACAATATCATCTACAAGTGCGTCGAGGAAATCACCGCGGCCATGGAAGGTATGCTCCAGCCGGATACAAAAGAAGAAGTCACCGGTATGCTGGAAGTGCGCAACACGTTCAAGGTTCCGAAAGTCGGTGTCATCGCAGGATGCTATGTCACGGACGGTATCATCAAGAGATCAAGCAGCGTGAACGTCATACGCGACGGTGTGGTTAAGTTTACCGGAAAGGTTTCTTCGCTCAAGCATTTCAAGGATGACGTGAAGGAAGTCAAGTTCGGATTCGAATGCGGCGTCGGTATTGAAAACTGGCAGGATCTTCAGGTCGGTGATCAGCTTGAAGCTTTCGAATACGTTGAGGTTGCACGCAAGCTCGGAAAGACCATTGCTGAAGAGCAGGCAGAAGCCAAGGCAGAAAGTGAAGCCGGCGGAACTCAGGAGTAAAGATGGGACAGTATAGGATGGAAAGGCTGGGTGAGCAGCTCAGGCAGGAAATTTCTTCTATGATTCTTACTCACCAGATAAAGGATCCGCGGGTCAATGAATTCATTTCGGTGAACCGTGTCGATGTTTCCGGTGATTTGTCTTATGCAAAAGTCTACGTCTCTTCGTTCATGGATGACAATTCCGTCCGCCGTGCAACGAGGGGATTGCAGAGCGCCGCAGGGTTCATCCAGTGCACCATCGCCAAGAAGCTGACCATCTACAAATTCCCGAAGCTGACTTTCATTGCAGATTTCAGCTTGAAAGAAGGATACAAGATGGTTCAGAAGCTGAATGCCTTGGAAAATCAAGATGCCGAAGCCGAAAAAGAATCTCAATAATACGGTTCCCGGAATAATGCTTTATGCAAAAACTCCGGGGCTTACAAGTTTTTCTTCTCTTTGGAGCATAAAGCATGCTCTCGGAACGTCAAAGGTCGGGCATACCGGAACTCTCGATTCTTTTGCCGAGGGGCTTCTCGTCGTTTTAAGCGGATCCCTCACGCACCTTGTTCCTCATATCACTGGTTTTAAGAAAACATACCTTGCGCTTGTCTGTTTCGGTGAAGGTACCGATACCCTTGATCCGGGCGGAATGGTCATGGAAAAAGGAAGGGCTGTCTCAAAGAAAGAAGTCGAGGAAACTCTCCCGAAATTCACAGGTGCATTGCTGCAGGTTCCTCCGGTTTACAGTGCGGTACATGTCGAAGGAAAACGTGCGTCAGATGCTGCAAGAAACGGAAGCGACGTAAGCCTTGAACCAAGGCAGGTGTTCATTTATTCCAACAAGCTTTTGGATTTCAGGCCGGCAGATGAAAGCGACCCATGCTCATACGCCCTTATTGAAGTGGTCTGTTCAAAAGGAACTTATATACGTGCGCTTGCCCGTGACATAGCATCTTCTCTTGGAACCGTCTCCCATCTTTCTGCACTGCGCAGGACAAAAGTAGGACCTTTCAATCTAGAGGATGCCGCATGCTATAACGAACTCCCGGATTTTACTATAGAAAACGGAATCAAAAATGACAGGCATTTCGCTTCGCTTAGGGACAATCCTCCGCCTCCTGCAAACGGAAAAAAACATGTTCAGGACAGCATCGAAAAAATTTCCGACATAAAGAATCACCTTATTGCATTTACACCGGAGATGGCTTTCAAATGCGGATTCAAGGCCGACATACTCAAGCCTGAGTGCGAAAGGTCATATCTTACGGGAAGACCGCTTCATGGAGGAATGTTCAAGTGGCTTGAAAGACCGGAGTCTGTTGACAATGCCGAATACAGGACGGAAAAGGAGATCGCCGTTTTTTATGAGGACCTTTCTTTTGCCGGAATGATTGTCCGGGGAGATTTCAAGCTTGGATACGGATTTGTAGTCCCGAAAAACATTGAAGAAAAAAAATCCCTTAAAATATTTTCATGGCAGGATATAACAGACGGAAAATTTCCATCTGAAATGAAGGAAAAAGGATGCGCGCTGACTGTCGGAAGCTTTGACGGAATCCATCTGGGACACAAGGCGTTGATCGATGCAGTACGCGGATACGGTAGTCTATTGAAAGGAATCGTCACTTTTGATAAGCCTTTCCGTTCGTATGACGGTTCGGGCGGCGGCGTGCTTTCCACTCTCAGGCAGAAATTGGATGAAGCCGGTGCGTCTTCCCTTGATTTTGCCATAGTAATTGACTTTTCCCCTGATTTTGTTAGAATGGACGGGCAGTCATTCGTACAAACCCTTTTTGAAAAATGTTCCATGAAGGTCATGGCGGAAGGAAGGGATTTTAAGTGCGGCTACAAGGGAGCTTTCGGAATAGACCGGCTTTCGTCGTTCGCTTCTGAAAATTCCATAGAGCTTAGGATTGTGGATGACGTTTCCTACGGTGAATCCAGAATCAGCTCCACAAGGATCAGGACTGCGGTGTGCTGCGGTGATTTTTCTTCTGCTGAAAAAATGCTCGGAAGAAAATATGCCTTTGACTGCACGGGGCTTGAATTGAAATCTGCCGGCAACGGTGTGCTTTCGGTCGAGGTTCCGTCATCGGCACAGGTTCTGCCTGAAAAGGGAGATTATAAGGTTTCGCTTGTATGCGGCGGAGTAAAAGAAAAAATCAGGCGGATAAAATCAATCTGCAAGGTTTTTACTGACGAATCCGGTGCGAGACGGTTGGAATTTAATTTTCCAAGTGATATAATGAATGATGATTTAATCAAAAACCTTGGGAAACTGAATCCGCGTGAGATCGTTTTCATAGGGTGATTAATGTAAATACAATGCCAGGTTTGCAATTCCTGTTGTCCCCGGAGGTTGTTGTACTTCGGGCAAGGGCATAAGGGTTTACGTTCCGGCATGGTGATATAATTTTAAGGAGAATGCTCATGGCACTCACAAAAGAAACAACAACATCTGTTGTCAGCAAATTCGGTGCAAACGACAAGGACACCGGAAGTACAAGGGTTCAGATTGCTCTTCTTTCTGAACGCGTAAAGCAGCTCACGGCTCACTGCAAGGCTTTCCCGAAAGATACGACCGCATCCCGCAGTCTTCTGAAGGTAGTCGGACAGCGCCGCAAGATGCTCAAGTACATGCAGCGCACAGAC
>JAFPKH010000325.1:0-15362 GCA_017424825.1 Treponema sp.
GAAATGTTGTTTCCAATAACGTCCATGCGTGTCTGGTGATTCTGTAAGCCGCTTACACCAGAATAAAGTGATCTCATCATAACGCTTTACCTCTCAATTTTTTTATTCGCCGTAAACGGCTGCAATTTTGTTCAAATCGTAATACATGTTGCCGACCTTCACCTGCGGACAGTTTCCGTAAGTGACCGCTTCAACAACTCCGCGTGTCATGGTTCCGCCGAGGTCAAGATCAACTACCTTTCCGATGGTACCGATTGCCTGGTTTGAAGTGAGCATCTGGTTAAGCTGCTCGAAGTTTGAGTTCATGTTCGTCATCTGTTCAAGCGTTGAGAACTCTGCCATCTGAGCGATGAACTCCGTGTTGTCCATAGGATCTGTCGGATCCTGGTTCTGCATCTGAGTAATCAGAAGCTTCAAAAAATCATCCTTGCCCAATGACTGAGAGGTAGTACGTCCGTTTACTGCCAGTGACTTGTTGTAAGTGTCCACCTGCATCTGAAGCTTTGCAATTTCCTGGGCACTCATCTGGGTATTCAAGCTAACACCTTCGCTTTCCATCTAACACTCCTATATTAAGCAACGACATCAATCTGATGATCGCCGGCTTTTGTATACATTTCAGAACCAGCGGAAAGTTCGGAAGATTCACCCGGCTGGGCAAAATCACCGTATGTCTTGTTTGCCATATACTGATCGCCGCTCTGCTGCTGTCCCTGTGCGAATGTTCCGTTGGAATCGGCATTCTGGGCAAGGACAAGGTTCAGGTCTGCATTCTCAAAACCATTGTTCTGGAACGCCTGCCTCAAAGTATCCATGCTCTGCTTGAACGCTTCATAGGCTTCCTTGCTCTGTACGACAATCTGTCCGCTAAGAATTTTATCGGAAAGTTCAAGACTGACCTTAACATTTCCAAGGCTTTCGGGTTTCAAAATCAAATTGATGGAACCGGCGTTGTTGTCTTTAAGGAGTATGCTTCCTGCCTTTACGAACTCCGGCGCACCAGCCTGAATCTGCTGGGAAAGCATGCTCTGGAAGCTTCCGTCATTTCCCTGAACCGTCTGGTTTTCTACAGGAATCTGCGCAGTCTGAACCATCCTTCCGTCACCGAAGCTAGGATTCATCTGGCTGTCAGAATTTCCGCCGTCCGCAGCAGTGACCTTCGTGCTTTCTTCTGCAGCGCTTCTCTGGTCAATTACAGTGAACGTCGATTTTTTGCTTCCGTCATCAGAAGATTTTGTTTCCGAAACAGATTTTCCGTCAGTATCTGATTCTGCAATCTCCTGTGCACCGGCGGCAACCTGATTTTCTGCGGCAGTTTCAAGAGGATTTTCCAAAACCGAAGCCCCGGCATAAAGATCGTCCTGCACCTGATTTTCTTTTTCTGAAAAAGCTTCTGCGCCCTCAGATTCAACTGACGCAACTGATTCCGCATACAAGGCCGCATCGGAAACTTCTGAAGCAACGGCTGAAACGTCAGATGCAACGGAAGAAAGAGCTTCATCGGCATTTACTGACAAACCTGCATCGGAGACAGCGTCACCAAGCCCTTCGGCAGAAACAGCTTCTGAAAGGGGACCGGCATCAGTTTCCTGGAGTGCAGATGCAGCGGAAAGAGCCTGTGCCAAAGCTGACTCATCCTGAGCCATATCGCAAAGCTCAATCTCCACGGTCATTGAATTCTCTTCATCTTCACCGGTCTTTGAGTTTTTTTCGATTTCGTTTTTCTTCTGATTTTTCTTTTCAGCAGGCTTCTCTTTTTTCGTTTCCGAAGTTTTTTCAGCGGCATTGTCCTTTGCTGCGGACACGGCATTTTCGTTACCGGCAGGTTTCTTTTCCGCCGCCTGAGCCGCATTTTTTGAAGATACGGCCTTTTCGTTTTTCACTGATTCAAGTATGGATTTAAAAGATTTTTCGTCTGATCTTAACGCTTTTTCGTTGTCATCAAATTTTTTTACATCAGGCTTAAGGCTGAGATTTTCTTTTCCAGAAAGGAACTGAACGTTTTGTGTTTGCATCGGTAATACCTCCGGTGTAACACCGATGCATCCGCATACAGAACCTACTCTTCGTCGTCATCCATGATGGAAGTCGGTTTGTTCGCCATCTTTCTCTGGATTTCAGCGGCACGGTCCGGTTTCATCAAAGAAAGCCAGTACGAACCCATTGAAGAAGTTCCAGAGCTTGACGCATCAACCTCGGCCTGCCTCAGAACGTCTATGATGTCCTGGTCGTCCATCTCTTCAAGAATCGCGACCGCTTTGACAGGCTGCATACCGTTGAGGTTCTGCACGATTTGCTCGATGTTTACCTTTCTATCATCGTACATTCTAACCTGGGAGTTAAATGTTTTTTCCCTCTCTTCCTGCGCCTTTTTCTGGTCTTCAAGCTCCTGTGCGATCTGGGCGTTGTTCTCTTCACCCATCTGAACGTCGGACTCACGCTTGTCAAGTTCTTCGGTCCTTATGTCCAGCGCTTCAAGACGCTTTGCCCACCTGTCGTTGTCAAGGTCAGCCTCTGACAAATCGTTCGGAGAAGAATCGGCCGTGGTTGTCTGCGGAACGAGTCCGAAAAGCTTATAGACCGGTGAAAAGAATTTTTTCATCTGGATTATGCCAAGATAGTCAAACCACATGAGTCCAAAAAGAACCAGAACGACTATGAGAATTATAAGAACTATTGATTTTCCTAGAGTTTTGGCGCGCACTGTATATCCCCTTCAGAGTTTCAAAAAAAATAAAACCCCTTTTCCTTTTTTTTATTTATCGGATTTCAAGGCAAAGTCTTAATAAAAAGTTTTACCCCTCCCCGTCAAGTTGTGCAGGGAGGAGAAGTCCGGCCGCTGAAAACAGGAACCGCACTGAACTTTCGTTATTTTTTTATAAGACCCGCGATGGCAGCTCCGAGAGTGATGTCGTTGTCGCGCTCTATGATCTGGAAATGAAGCCCGCGTTCTTTTACAAGGATAGTCTCCAGATATCCGCGTACCCTTTCTTGAATCTTGAACGTCTTGAAGAATGTCGTTCCGTCACAAAGAATGCAGACAGGCTCGGTAGATTTCTTGCCCTTTCCGCTCTTGATCACGCATGAAGCGAGTATGGCAGATGAAAGCCTTGCAGAACGCTCGACCACTGCATCAAGAAGCTGGAAGAGTATGTCATAATCCTCTGGAGTCGCTGATTCCGCGGCCTTTGCACCGAGGATTGAATTCGTTCCGTAAGGTCCGTGGAGGAATTTGTCAACCTCAATCAAAGTGAGCGACTCGATTTTAAGGAGGCTGTCGCAGAATTTCGGTGAGAACACGCCTTCAGCCGCCGCGGTGTGGACGACCTCGTAGCTTATAGGTCCGAGATATGCGCCGGAGCACATCTTTTCCATTATGCTTGTTCCCGGTTTTACTGATTTCCTGTCATATTCAACGTCGAAGTCTGATCTTGCAACCTTGTCGAATTTTCCGCTCTCACAGACGATGATCTGCTCCTTGAGCCCCTTGTATGCAGGGTCGGCAGGCTGGATGTATGCACCGTTCATACCCGTTCCAAGGATGAATCCGATGTATGAGGAATACCTGCATCCTTCGTCAGGACATGCAGCACCGGCAAGAAGGGCCGCAACAGTGTCGTTCAGAAGCGAAATGTTGACCTTTTTTGTCCAACCATGGGCCGCAAGTGCCTTTGAAAGCTCCTTACCGATATGGCATCCGACGACCTCAGGCGCCTTTATTTCCTTTGAGAAGCCAATCAGAACTCCGTCCCCGTCTTCGGTAATCGTCATAGGATATGAGAAGCAGAAACCGATGTTCGAAGATTTGTCCTTCAAGTGCTCCAGATTTTCCGCGAACTGGTCAAAGAATTCCTTGCGGTTAAGTTCCTTTTCGATTCCAGGCATCCTTGTCTTTTCCATAAAATCGATTGAAGCCTTTCCCTGCTGGTCGAAAGTAACGAGGCATGAGCGGAAATTCGTACCGCCGGCATCAATCACTATGACGCTTTCACCTGCGGCTGCCCTGTCAGGAGGGTTGCAGAATGTCCTGATCATGTCCTCTGCGGCTGGACGGCCGGAAAGACCCTCGTCCATATCAAAGAGCATGGCATCCACTACTGTATTGATGTCCATGTGCATAGGAAAGTTGTGCTTGCCAAGAAATGCGGCGGCGGCGTTGTTCATTTTAAGATACCCCTTAAAAACTTTTAGCTTGTCAGCCCGGAAAAAAGTTTCCAGACCATTCCATTTTATCATACTTTACTCTTTTTAACAATAGAATTAAAATCCATCCATGTCACTTGAAGAAGATTTGAAGGATAAGCTCAACCCGGAGCAGTACAGGGCGGTAACTACCATAGACGGTCCCATACTGATAATAGCCGGTGCAGGAAGCGGAAAAACGCGCGTAATCACATACAGAATAGCGAACATGCTGGAAAAAGGCATAAACCAGAGCCAGATACTTGCACTGACCTTCACGAACAAGGCGGCAAGGGAGATGGAAGAAAGAATCAAAAAGCTGACCGGAAAAAAACTCCAGAACCTCACGATCAGCACCTTCCATGCATTCGGGGTACGGATTCTGAGGCAGGATATAGACAAGCTCGGATACAGGCCGAATTTTTCGATATACGACGAAACCGACAGATATTCGCTCATAAAGGAGACCGGACGGGAGCTTCGTTTTTCACCGGACGCGCTCGACGTTTACAAAATCGGGATACTTTTCAGCGACATAAAGACGGGGCGGAAAACTTTCACTTCAGAATACGACCAGTACAAGGCTCTCTACGAAGGATACCAGGAGGGGCTGAGGCTCTACAATTCGGTTGATTTCGACGACCTGATCACTCTTCCGATAAAACTTTTCAAGGAGCACCCCGACGTTCTTGAGCAGTACAAAAAAAGGTTCCGCTACATCATGGTGGACGAATTCCAGGACACGAGCCACCAGCAGTACGAGCTTCTGCATCTGCTTTCGGACAAAAACGTTGCCGTTGTCGGTGACGATGACCAGAGCATATATTCATGGCGCGGGGCTGACTACCAGAACATCGTAAATTTTGAAAAGGACTTCCCCGGCATGAAGGAAATCCGCCTTGAACAGAACTACCGGTCTACAGGAACCATACTGGCCGCCGCAAACGGTGTGATACGGCACAACACGAACAGAAAGGAAAAGGAACTCTGGAGCGGAAACGGAGACGGAAAGCCCATAGAAGTTTTCATGCCCGAAAATGAAGCTGCGGAAGCCGATTTCATAGCCGAAACCATACAGGGAATCTGCGCGGAGGAAAAACGTAAGTACGACGACTTCGGCGTGCTGATGAGGGCAAACACACAGAGCCGTCCGATTGAAGAAGCATTCCTTGAAGCCAACATCCCGTACACGATGAGCGGTGGAACAAGCTTTTTCGAACGGAAGGAAATAAAGGACATAATCTCATATCTCAGGGTAATATCGAACCACGACGACGACATCAACCTGCTCAGGATAATCAACACACCGAGGCGCGGAATCGGAAGGGTCACAATAGAAGCAATCAACAAAGTCGCCGACGACATGAAGACATCGCTCTGGGAAGCAATCAACGCGATAATATCAGTCGAAAACGATGACGAATGCCCGGTAAGCGACAAGGCCATAGAAGATTTGAAACAGTTCGTGTCAATAATAGAGGAAAACAAATCAATGCTCGGCGGTAAGGGGCTTGCAAAAAAAGTGCGCGCCATGGTCGAGCAGATCGCATATTTCGATTATCTGATAGGAGAAAACCCGAAAAGCGAAAAGGCCGCAAGATTCAAGTACATGAACATAGAAAGCCTCATAAGGAGCATGGAGCAGTGGGAAAACAACCCCGACAACACCGACACGAGCCTCTACGCATACTTAAACCGCATAACCCTCCTCTCACGTGACGATTTGGACGACGGAGAAGCCGACAAAGGAAAGGTCAACCTGATGACGGTGCACGCAAGCAAGGGACTGGAATTCCCCGTTGTTTTCATAGCGGGAGCGGAAGAAGGACTCATGCCTCATGCAAGGGCGGTCGAAGAAGGCGGAGACGCTGCAGTTGAAGAAGAGCGCAGGCTCTTTTACGTTGCGGTCACAAGGGCAAGGGACAGGCTTTTGATTTCCTCATGCGTAAACAGAAGGAAGATGTCCGGTACGGTCGAATGCCAGCCGAGCAGATTTTTGGACGAAATTCCAGAAAACCTGATTACATACCACGAGCCGCCGAAAGAAGTGAACGCCGATGAAGCCCACGAACTTTTGCAGAACATGCTCAAAAATCTTTCAAGGCCGAGGGTTCCGAAAATATGAAAAGGGTTTGCAAATTTTTTTTGACCATATTCGCCGCTGGATTTATTTTTTCATCATGCGCAACGGCACCTGGAATAACTGGCGGAAACATAATAGCTCAGGAAACCCCGGATGATGAGGAAATCTTACCGGAAGCGGAAAAGAAAAATGAAGAGGAAACCGAAAGCAGGCATATTTTAAAATTCACCGGACGCGGAATCAAATGCGAACTTGAATCAATGGAGCTTGAAAACTGCATGGTTGTTGACGATCCTACTGCAAGCGCGGGAAAAGCAGTGAAATGGGGAAAAGGCTCAAGGGCATCGCTTGAAATGGAGCTCCCGGAAGGAACGTTCGAGATTCTTTTTTCACAGAAAGCATGGTATACGAACGGCTCCCATTTTTCAGCGGCAATCGGTGAAAAAAAATACGAGCTTTATCCAAGCGAACCTCCGCTCGGTAAATGGGAACTTACGCTAAGAAAACCAGCAGTATACAAAAACGACGCCCAGACCACAGTGATCTTGACAGTCGAATCGGGGGAAGGATTTCTGCTGGATTATTTCCAGATAGTCAGGATTTCCGAATAGCGGATTATTTTCCCAAATCGAGCATGCGGCGGTTGTAATCTTCAGGCGGCCTTTCTATTATGCTCCAGTCGAAGTCAAGCGGTCCGCCATGTACGGGGAACAATGGTTCCGGTGGATCTTTCCGCCTTGCATTGTCTTCCGCAACGATTTCTTCTATAGATTTGCTTCCGTCAGTGAGCGTAAGGTACGGTTCCCCGAACGCACATATTGTCGATGTCCGCACGGTATATGTGAATTCGTTTCCGTCATCATCAAGCGCATGCTTTTCTACAAGGACTGAATTGACTGTATACGGTTCAGGGAGCGAGCCTGATTTCTGAAGATTGCGGATCTCAGTCCTTCGTCCGAGCGTGCATGTGTAGTTTTTGTCACCTATCCAGACATGCTTTTTTACATAATAGGTTTCATCGCCGTCGATTATTGCCGCCCTGGCATTTCCGTCATATTCCATGTCGGTCGTCCAGTAGCGTATCGGATATACTGCGGAATCAGAAACATAATAAGAAAGCAGTTCCTTGCTGATTACCGGCGGAGATTCAAGTATGCCGTCCGCATTGCCGTAGTTCTGCCAGAATCCTGCCATGAAATTTTCGTTTTCCATGACCGTTCCGCTCAAAAGCGGGCTGACAGGAACAGAATCGGAATCTTCCGTCCTTATTGCGAATTTCAGATAAAGCTTTCCGCCTATAACCGCCACCGGGATATGATAGATCTGCCTTCCGCCGAAACGCTTTCCGACAAAATCCACCTGCATGTCCCATGCCCCGGAATTCTCGTTTTCCGCATAAAGCACGTCACCGTCATCCTGCACCACGGCATTGCCTGAACCCGCCGTAAAAAGCTGGTCGGTAATAGGCACGAAACGCACGTGTATTTCCTGGGCAGAGCTTGAAGTTGCTGTTGTGTTGTTGGTATCCCTCTGCACCGAGGCCGAATACTCAGGACTTTCAGCCGCCCTGTCATCATACCACTGGTAAAAAGTCCTCAGCACGATCTGTATGATTGATTCGTTTTCGGAAGTGACGTATCCGGTATCAAAAACGACGTACCGGTTGTAATTCTCCCAGATGCCGCCAAGAAGAGCCGGAACAGGATTTTCACCGGTCTCCAGAGCTTCCTGGGAATACACAGGAGAAAGAGAAAGCATGAATATAAATGAAAGGGCACAAAGCCTAAAAAATTTCTTCATCTTCTGATTTTCGGAAGATTCGGATGATTTTATTAGGCTTGCACCCTTCATTGGACGCGGCATTAATTCCAGCCCAGATACTCTCCGTCAAGATAAAGGTTTACAGTGTCGGACCTGTACGTTATTTTCGAGTTTCTGTACGTATCATAACGCTTGTCCTTCGGCCAGTCAATGTTTACGGTCTTGTTCTTTTTGTCAACCGTATATGTCGTATAGACCCAGCCTTCCTTTTCATCGGAAATGACTGCAACAGACGGAGACGTGAAGTATATTGAGTTCCATACGCCGTTATTATAATGCTTCTGACCCGGCATGATTTCGTGATGTGATCCAACGAGACCGTAAGGCATGGTGCTGTCAACTCCCGGCTTGAACGTCTTGCTGCACGTCACTATCTCCGAATACCAGCAACGTACCGGGCTGTATGTGTTTTCTCCAGGAAGCGAATAAAGTACGAACGTGTCGGAATCTATGAATTCTATGAAACGTCCCCTTTCTTCGGACGACCATACATAATCCATGACAGACTCAGGCATTTCACCGTCCGGCGGCATGTTGTCATAATCGAACATGAATTTGACCGCCCTTCCCTTTACCGGCTGCTCTTCATATCCGTTGGCCTTGTTCCTTGCTCCTATGATGACTTTTTCCTCGGAATTGATGCGGTAGTAAAGAGGCACTCCGTCAATCAGAACCCTTCCGGAAGGCTTGAACTCATATGTATGCACGACCGAACTTTCATGGCCGTATGACTTGTATTTTACGCCCGTCTTGATCTGAGGAGGAAGATAGGATATGCAGATCCATTCGTCAGCGTAAACGCATCCATCCTTGTCGGGCACAGTGTTGCTTCCGCCGTCTGCATAGGGGTTCATCGGGCGGCGCAGGTACAGAACATCGTCTTTAATGTCAAAATACCTCCAGTCCCATGCAGTGTTCCAATATTCTTCCTCTTCTTCAGAAAGCTCTCTTTTTATCCTGAAGCATTTCTTTCCGACGTTGATTTCATATGGGATTTCAGAGCCGTTTCCATAAACCACGGTAGATGCCTTGAACTGGATGGAAGTGTCCATTGAATAGGAATAGAAAGTTTTTCCCACGAGAGGATTCGGATCCGGTGCCTTGTAGACTTTTGAAAGCTCTACGAAGAATGATATCGAAGAAGTTCCGTCATCTGCAGTAATTGCCGTTCCGTCATCTCCAAGGATTGAGAGCGAAATGTTTCCTGACTCGGTCACGCCTTCGAACAGAGCTTCATAGACCGGATAGTTTTTAACGTCCTTTTCGTTCTCCCTGACTTCAGCAAGCTTTGAGCCTGTCTTGTTCTCTTTCACCACGATGTCGTTCATAGAAAGCTTTTTCTTGAGGTCACGCACTACGAATCTTGCGGTAACGTCGGTGTCAGTCTTGGAATATTCAAGCGTTTCCTTTTTGAGCGTCGGCGGAACGAACACTTTCGTAGGATCAATCGTGTAAACATGGTCGTCAAGCGGATTTATGGTCTCTCCGTTCTTGTCGAGCGCATAGATTGAGACCGTGCCGTAGCCGATGATTCCCGATACAGTCGCAATGTAAGTGACCGGAACGCCAGGAGTGAATTCCTTCACAGCAGGTTCAATCTCGACCTTCTGTATATAGGATGTCTTTGTTATCTTGAATTCCTTTGACGTGAAGAGGTGGTCTGCCCCGCTGATTTTTATCGGGATGGTCGCGACAGGAGACGTCGATGAATATGAGATTTCCCCGTTGACAGCAGTAAGCTCTTCTGCAGGCGGCTGAGGATTGTCAAGCTCGTCAAGGAGAACCTCGCAGTATGCCATCTTGCTTGGAGCGTCCTTGTATTCCTTTGCATCGCGGAAATAAGATATGGCTTCCTTTATGTCCGTCCTGGATTTGGAGGTCTTGAATCTACCAAGGTAAATTTCACCGATGTCATAGTTGCAGCCCAGAATCCTGCTTTTCACGTCGCTGTAGCCGCTCTTTTTTGTGTCGCATTTTTTGAACCAGCTGATAGCATCCTTTTTGTCCGAGATGCCGGAAGATTTTGAAAGAAGATCCCCGATTCCGTATGCAAGAGAAGCCTGTCTGTCAGTGCAGTCGTTCTTTATCGTCGCATTGTATTTGGCGGCTTTTTCATAAAGGTCGAATCCCTTGCGCATCTGGTTGACGGTCGTTCCGGGATACCCTGCCTCAGCAATGGAATATATGAAAGATGCAACGTCACGGCTTTCAATCTGATAGCGTCCGGCAAAATCATCGCTGTATTTTTCTACATAATAGACTTCTCCCTTGTATGGGTCGCCTATTTCATACGGCATGTTCTTGACTGCTTTTTGAATCCTGTAAAGGTCCTCGGCACGTATGTACGCGTTTTCAGCCCTTGTGACCGCAGAACGCACTGAACTTTCGTCGCCTATGTACCCGCCGCTTGCAAGTGACGCTTGGACGGCATCAAGTGCTGCAGAAAGATTCGACGCACCCTTTGAGCTTATGAAAGAGCTTACTACGTCGGAAACAGTCTCCGGGTTGTCACGCCTCTGATCGACCGCAGAAGCATAGACAGATATAAAAAGATCCGCATCATCCTGATTCGTGCTTTTTTTCGTAAGGCTTTTCGCAAGCTTTTCTATGGCCGTAACGACATCGCCTTTTTCAACGAGCTGCCTGGCCGAAGCACAACCTATCAACGATGCCGCCACAAAGACAGCAATCAGCGAAGCAGCAATGCATGAAATGCTTTTTTTCATAACGCCCTCTCCTTGTTTTCAAATTGTTTTCCAATTACCATTGAAACGTCTAATTATAACAGCCCGATGCAAATTCTGTCAAATTCATGCATCGACATCAGATTTTCCGAATTTTCCTGCGACGGTATCCTCAAGAGAATAATGGATGATCTGCCTTTCGTCGAATGCCTTCTGAATCAGCGCGTCAACGTCCATGCCGTCGTATATTTTCCTTGCCTCAGCAGGATCAGCACGGAGAACAGGATGCTTGGGGCTGAAAAGAACGCAGCAGTCTTCATATGGAAGAACGGAAATTCCGTATGTGCCTATTGATTCAGCGGTGCTGACGATTTCTTCCTTGTCAAGACCGATCAAAGGCCTGTAAAGAGGATGCTCGGCAAAGCTTTCCGTCACCGAAAGGTTGCTCACGGTCTGGCTTGCCACCTGACCAAGGCTTTCGCCGGTTATTATGGCATCGGCATGGATTTTTGAGGCAAGCATGTTCGCGGCCTTCATCATGCAGAGCCTGAGCATAAGTGTGGAAAACGCTTCCGGGGATGATTTTTTAATCTGCATCTGGACATCCGTAAACGAAATAACGTTGAGGTAGGTCTCGCATCCGAAATCACCAAGAATGCGCGCAAGATCCTCCACTTTTTTCTGGGCTTCCTCGGATGTATACGGATATGAATGGAAGTATACGCAGTCAACCCTCATTCCGCGGCACATCATCCTGTAGCCTGCAACCGGACTGTCAAGGCCACCGCTCAAAAGCAAAAGACCCTTTCCGCTCACACCGACCGGAAGACCACGGCAAGTCCTGTGCTGGGAAGAATAAACGTATGCCCTGTCACGGATCTCAACGTTGATCACCACGTCGGGATTGTGGACGTCCACCCTGAGTATTCCTCCGTCGCTTGCATCCCCGGCAGCCTCAACGCAGATTTCGTATGAATTCATCGGGAAAGATTTGTCTTCGCGCCTTGCTTCCACCTTGAAAGTCGTCGCACCTGAATCACGTGCTTCCATGCATAGATCACAGACCGTTTTTCTTATCATGTCTATGTCCTTTTCAACCGCACGCACCTTTGCCCATCCGGTTATTCCGATAAGGTGGTCAAGCACATATTCAACCGCACCGCATGATTTTTCCGGACAGCTCACATAAAGCCTTCCGTTTCTCAAAAAGACATCGGAATCTACGCTTGCAAGAGCCTGCCTTGCGTTTTTCACAAGCTGCCTTTCAAAAATCTTTTTGTTCGAGCCTTTCAAAGTCAGCTCACCGAGCTTTCCGAGATACTGCTGCGTATAGGAACTTAAATCCTTCTGCGCCGGAATCCTACGTTCAGACACTTTTTCCTCCATTAATTCAGAACTGATATTTCACGCCTATAGAAAAATAATTGTTGATTTCGTCCCTGAATCCTGACCTCCACAAATTCCTGAAATGGCTTACGAGATCAGAGGCTGAATAATCCGTGCTGTCGCCGTCAATGTGGTATACGCCGGAAGTACAGGTGATTGCAGAACCTTGTCCAGGGAACATGTTTGCGTCAACGCCCTTGTTTCTTATCCATTCAAAAAGATAGGAAACTGAGAAAGTGAGCTGTCCCCACGCATATTTTTTAAGAGAGTATTCGGCTCCTATGCTTTCCTGAAGGACATACATTATATCATCCTGGTTCAGGAAATTAAGGACTCCTGAAGATGGTATTGCAGTTCCTGAGGTTCCGGTCTGGTTTGACATGAGCGGATGGTTGTAGAGTCCTCCGTCCGTGGCATAAGTTCCTGCCGGAGACATAAGGTATGCTATGGCCTCCTCGTCGGAAATGGACTGATTGACGTTTCCATGACGCATGAAAGTTGACAAAAGCTTTACGTGCAGCTCAGGAAGCGGTATGAAATCAAGCTCGAAAGAAAGCCTGTCACTGTTCGGCGGATATGAAGAACCCATCGGAATGCCGTTGTTGCTGTAGTTCAGGTAATTGTACATCCTGTCGGTAATGGTTCCTGTGGTCGTATCGGTATAATCGGCATGGGTGTACGTGTACGGGAAGAGCATCGTGTAGTCAAGCGACATGCGCGTGCAGAAAGAGTCGGCAGGAGTGTATATGAGGCCTGTTTTGACCGCCGCGAACATCTTCGTGTTGAATCCGTTGGCAAAAAATCCGGCAATATCAAAATCATCTATAAAAATGTCGGTCGCCCACAAAAATCCGTTGTAAGGCCTTACCTTGAAAGCCAGTCCCATCTGAAGATTGTCGTTGTATCCGCCTATTTCCTGCGCAACGATATAAGGCACGGGCATCAGATATGAAGGATCCAGTCTCTTTCCGAATACGATCGATTCATAATACGCAAGCGAAAACTGCGGTACGAATTTGAATTCAAGCGCATGGAATGCCATGTATTTGTCCGGGGCAATCAGGCTTCCGTCAAAGCTCATGGTGGCTCCTATGGCAGAATACTGCTGCGTGTATGACCATTTCGGATTCACGGCCGTAAAAGACAGGTTCGTTCTATGGTAGGAATTGTCGCTCAAAGAAAGCCCTGCATTTATGAAAGGTCCGTATCCTGAGCGGTAGATTCCCGTCTGAACGAAAATGTTCTTCTTTCCGATTGCGACCACATCGTTCATCTCAAGGAAAAAATCCATCGCTCCGAGAGAAACCTTGTTGCGGCGTGCATCATGACCGTCGTTTTCATAGATGGCAAGATAATCGGTCACGTTGTGGTTGTAGCATGCAAGCCCCAGGTCGTATCCCATCGAAACGAAGCCGTTGAAAAAAGACACGTCTCCGTTCACGTTCGGATACAGCGAAAAAAGTATGCCGCCGAAATCCGAAGTACCGGCATCCTTCTTGTATGTGGCATCGGTTTCAACAGAAACGTTCCAGGGTTTTCCGGTGACTTTTTCCCAGTAAAGCTTTGCGTTCCTTACATCCCTTTCGTTTCCCTTTTCCATCACGGATTCCAATATGCTCCGTATGTTGGCGATAGGATAAGGTCTCAAAGGCGGCACTTCCGATATTATGCCCCTAAGCTCCCAGGATTCGACAAGGCTGTAAAAAGTGTCGTCGGGATCAACGCTCACCTGGGCAAAGGATGCGGAGGCAAACGACAGCAAAAGACAAATTGCAACAAATACTTTTTTCATGAATCAGCTCCAAGAAACATAAAACCCGCCTGCTGAAGATTCAACGGCAACCAGCGGTTCCTTAGTGTACATAATTGGAAGATAATTTACAAGAGAAAGACAAAACGACGATTTGCCGACTGCCTAAACTTGACCAGACTTTCCATCGAACATATAATTAAATGATGAACCGCAAACTTTTCGCAAGACTCACAGCCTCCGCAATACTAGGCCTGATTTTTATATTTCAGGTCCATGGAGGCACAATCACTGCGGATACGACAGACTATTATGCGCTTGCCCGGCAGGGAACGGCAAAAGAGATATCCGAAGCATTCAAAAAAGACAAAAAGCTTTCAAAAATGACGTTCGGAGACAAAAAAGAAACGCTTCTCATGATGGCGCTTGAATCTGACAGGGAACTTTCCGTAATAAAGGCGGTTCTTGAAGGAGGATGCTCGGTTACGGCACAGAATTCCGACGGGAAAACCCCGGTCATGTATGCCTGCGAGCACACAAGCAATCCTTCACTGCTCTCCTACCTCGTCACCTACGGCACAAGCATGAACATAGGGGTTGCATCAAGGGTTCAGGCGATTGACCACGACGGCCTCACACCCTTCGATTATGCAAGGAAAAACTCGACTCCCGGACTCCTACCGATACTTGAAAAATACGGACAGGAACCGTCACAGCAAAAAAAGAACGACACATACGCAAAATACCACCCGGAAAGCGTAAAATCATCTGCAGAAAAAAATGCTGATCAGGAAACTGATGCGGCAGAAACACAAAATGCAGTGCAAAAAGCCATGAAACCGGCAGAAAAGCTTCCGGCAGACGACTGGGTGATAAATTCAAGCCGATGGCATTATATCGGAAATGCAAACATAGAAGACAACAGCGAGAACTCTGAAAAGGATGATGAGGAAACACCAGAAGAGCCTGAAGAACAAGAGGAACCTGAAGAACAGGAAGAGCCGGAAAAAGAAGAGCCAGGCGAACAGGAAGAAAAAAAGCCCGATGCCGTGACACCGGAAAAAGAAGACGAAAAAACAGAGGAAAAAGCCGAAGAAAAACAGCCGGAAGAAGAGCCGAAACAGACGGACGACTCGGATTGGACGGTAAATTCAAGCCGATGGCATTATATTGGCTCTGCGAACATAGAGGAAAAAGAAGAAGAACCTCAGATTGAAGAGCCGGAAGAAGAAACTCCAGTCGAAGAACCTGAAGAAGAAACCCCGGTTGAAGAACCTGAGGAAGAAACCCCGGTTGAAGAGCCTGAGGAAGAAACTCCTGTTGAAGAGCCTGAGGAAGAAGTCCAGCCTGAACCTGAAGAAAAGCAGCCTTCAGGAGACAGACCGGGTGAAGAAGTATTCTCTGAAGAAAACGTCGAGGAACAGCAGATTGAAGAACCGGAGCCTGAACCAGAGCA
>JAFPKH010000326.1:0-2685 GCA_017424825.1 Treponema sp.
AACTGATTTTTCATCATGCCGTTCATCGCCTGAAGCTGCATGACGGAGCCAAGCCCCATGTGCCTTTCATAGTCATCAAGACTGATTTCTTCCCACGGATTTTTCATTTGGATTGGATTCTATCACGATTTTTGTCTCCGGGCAATGTTTTTTTTGCAATCCATATTCAAGCAAGAAAAATCAACCGAAATTGTTCCGAAGTTCTTCCGAAGAAAAAATGATGGCCGTTTGGAATTCTGCCGATTTGTTTCGACTGTTTTTCACCAAATAGAAATTATGAACTTTTGGCAAGATAATAAAATTTGTTGTTTTTTTGCTTCATCACGATTATACTATTACCAATATAGTATAATTACCGCTTTTTACACGGAGGATGCTTTATGAAAAAGATATGGAAAAATCTTTCTTTAATTTTGGCCGCCATATTGATTTCTTCAGCGGCGGAAGCGGCGGAAATAAAGTATATAGAAATCACATCGATTCAAAATGCTCCGCTCATAAAAGTCTCGTCCTTTTCTGATTTTGAAACACTGATGACCAAAAACAATGCCGATACCGTATATTTTTTAAAATCCTCAAATGAAGTATTGATATATGCCGGCGGAATATTTTATTCATGTTCGCTCAAAGGATATACGTCCATTGCAGATTTGAAAAAAGCCGAGTCCGCAGGATTCAAAAACAGCTATGATTTCTATGACGCAATCGGAAAGGGATTTGCGCTTTCTAAGGATTATGGAGATGCGAAAACCTTGGGACTTAAAACCTATGACCAATTGAAAAAGTACAGGGACATGATTTCTCCGGTAGAAAAAATCAGCCGAGAAAAATCATTGGACAAGAAAAATGCCGTAATCTATTATTTCATCCAAAATCTTCCGAAAACGGAATCGTCCTTGAAAGTCCTTTCACAGACACTCAAAAATGAATATGCGGCTCTGGAACCGGAAATAAAATCTGCAATCAACAAATATGCAAGTGTATCTGAAACAAACGTGAACGGAAGTACAAAGAATTCTGGTTCAGGAATTTATCTTCGAGTTCCAGATCTAGATTATGGAAGCTATAATTCACGGCAATCTGATGTCACTGGATTTTTCACAGAGGAAAGCCTCAGAAACTTTTTCAAAACCGTGGACACATCCAAGTTCTGTTCTTACGACAGTGAAAATGATGTTTTCAAAAAATCATTTTAGGAAAAGCAGAACTGACTGATAATTTCACCCCCTTCGGTAAATGGAATGAGGTACATCGACCTACAAAAACATTCCCATCGCGAGGGGCATGTAAATATATCCGTTGCTTTCATTTAAATCACCCTTCGTAAGGATTATGGGATTTGCCGCTTTCTTTTTGTAAGTGTCATAAAAATAATTCAATGAGGAGTGTTCCGTGCAGTTTCCGCTTTTTACTTCCAGTGCAATAAGCTTGTTTTTTTGTTTGACAAGAAAATCGACTTCATATTTGTGTTTCTTTTCACCGCTTGTGACTGTTTTTTCAAAAAAACGTAATGGATGATTTGAAGACTGAAGCATCTGGGCTATGAGGTTTTCCGTCATCATACCTTTGTTTACGGAAAGTTTTCCCAAGACAAAAGATTTGTACATTTCGTTTGTCAGGTAATCTTTCCCTGCCGAAAGCGAAAGGAGAAGCCCCGTGTCCGCCATATAACATTTTACCTTGCTTGAGTTCAGTGCAAAACCGTCGAACAGAGCCGGCTCGTCAACACAGTAACTCAGGTTTGCCACCATGGATTCCTTTAGCCAAAAAACGGCGTTCGCAAATGCAACGGAAAATCTGTCTCCCAGACCCAGGCTGGAAAATTTTATTTTTTTGTCATGGTGCGAAAGCATGGATGGAATCGCATCAAATATTGCCTGTGCTTCGGCGGTATAGTTGCCTGCATATTTTGCTATATCATCCCGATAGAGTCTTAGAATCTGCTGCTTTGCCCTTTCGGAATCCTCGTATTTTTTTTCTTTAAGATATGCCAGAACGGACTGCGGCATACCGCCTATCGTCATGTACAGTCTGAGTTTTTCATTTACGGTTTTCAGGAGATTTCCTAAAGGCATTTTGTTGTCATAATGCTCCCTTAAAAACGGAACGGTAACTTCATCATCCAATGCCCAGAGAAATTCCTCAAAGTCCAGCGGATAAAGGTTCAGCTGTTCTTCTTCCGATGGAATCACTATGTCCGCCACATTTTTTTTTAGTCCGATAAGAGAGCCTGTTTCTATGTAGTCGTAGCGATTGTCCATGACAAGCTGTTTTATGAATTCCCGTGCCTTTGGAAATTTCTGGACTTCATCAAAAATTATGACCGACTCATGCGGAAAGAGCTTTGTTGAGAACATGACCGAAAGCTGATTGAAAAATTCGTCAATCTTCATCCTGTTTCCGAAATTTTCGAACAGATTGAAAACCGACTTGTCTGCACTGGAAAAATCAACGAGAATGTGGGTTTTGTATTCGTTTCGTGCAAACTCCTCCGCAAGAAAACTTTTCCCGACACGTCTTGCCCCGTTTATGAGCATTGCCTTTGAATTTTCTGAACTGTTTTTCCATTCCAAAAGCTTTTGATATCCCTTTCGGCGCAGTGTTTTCATGTTCTTAAGCCCTCAACTTGTTTTATGATTCAGTTATCGAACAGTTATATTTTACGAAAATTTGAAGGTGAAATCA
>JAFPKH010000327.1:0-3977 GCA_017424825.1 Treponema sp.
GGGTACGATTCTCTGGCTGATTACTCTTGCTGCGGGCTACGGATTTTATCTTGATTTCCAGATTCTTAAAACCGACCCTGGCATTCCTGTAATCGTTGCGAGCATCGTCGCATTTGTGTTCATCTGTTTTTCACTGCTTTACGCCTATCCGCTGAGCGCACGATATGAAAACAAGTTTTACATGCACATAAAAAATTCATTTTTGTTGAGCACCCGGTATTTGGGAAAAACATTCTTCCTGATTCTGATTCTGGCTTTTGAAATCGGAGTTTTTATCTGGAATCAGCACACTTTGATTTTTCTGGTGGTCATTGGCCCTGCCGTACTTGTCTACACGATTGCCGGTACAGCAAAAAAAGTTTTTCTTACAAACGACGAAAAAGTCAAAAACGATGCCGCCATGGAAAAAGCAAAAGAAGAAGGCCGTGAGTATATGGAAAATCTTTCACGGAAGATTCTGGAGCAAAAAGCAGAAGAAAAAAAAGCTGATGAAAAATCCGAAAGCTCACAAGGCGACGGGAATTAATTTACCGTATATTCGCATACCGCACGCTGATTTTCACTTTCGAGAATCAGCTGATGATGTCCTCTTGTAAGCGGAATGTCCCACTCCAAGATTCCATGGCTTGTTCCCATGTTCCGTCCGTCAAAATAAAGGGTGACAGATGACTGATGTCCGCCTACGCCCAAAACATGCAGCTTTTGAAATTCTTCCGGTACAGACGGATTGAACACGAATTCTGCGCCGTTCCGTGGAAATTGGATTGAAAGTTCTTCCGTTGATTCTGTTATCGTGCCGGCCATGTTGTTGCTTTTTGCCCAATGCTGATATTCGCTCGGATATTGAATCTGCACCCTTCCGTTTTTCAAGTAATGCCAGTTGCAGACCGTGCTTGAAGATGATTTGCTTTCTTTGCTTTTTACGACATATTCCATCGTTTTTGAGGGACAGATAGGGCTTGCTTTCATGCCGGAGAGCGAGCAGATTTCTTGTTTTTCAAAAAGTTCGGGCTGCTTGAAATCTTTGTATCCGTAAGTGTCTGTCAATCTGTCCAGAATTTGACGAACAATCAGTGCAGGAACGGAACTTCCCGTCATGTTGATTACAGTGTCGCCGCCATAATTTCCCATCCATACGCCGACCGTTATTTCAGAAGTTGCGCCCAGTGCAATTATGTTTTGGAATTGGTTTGCCGTACCGGTTTTAAAAATCGAAGGATATTTTGTGTCAAAAACCCTGGCATTTCCGAACCCCAATGTGCGTGCGTTTTTATCGCTCAAAAAATCACAGATAATCCGCGCGGTATCTTTGTCATAGACTTTCTTGAAATCTGTTTTTGTATTTTCATCTGCTTTCAAAAAATTGAGATCATCTAGAATCTGGCCGTCATTCGGGAAAACGGAAAATGCATGTACCATTTCAAACAAGCTCACTTCCGACGCACCCAAAGCCAAGGACAATCCGGTTGATTCACGGGTTCCGACAAGCGAATCAAATTTAAGCTGATACAAACGGTTCATGTATGAATCAAGCCCGACCCTGTACAAAAGATAGACTGCCGGAACATTAAGACTTGATGCCAAGGCAACTCTCATGCGGACAGGACCGTTAAACATGTTGTTGAAATTGAACGGAACATAAACTCCGTTGGTCCCGAAATCCTGCTGAACGTCCGGTAAAACAAAGCTCGGCTCAAACCCGGATTCCAAAGCGTGAGCATACAAGAACGGCTTCATTGAGCTTCCCGGCTGGCGTTGTGTCAAAACTCCGTCAATCTGCCCGGCATGTTCATCATCCAAAAAAGATGCGTTTCCAACCCATGCGATTATTTCTCCGGTGCGGTTGTTTATTGCAAGCAGCGCACCGTTATGGATTCTAGCCTTTGCATACTCAGAAAGCTTGCTCTGCATCTGCTTTTCGATTGATTCAACAAGGCTGTTGTCTATTGAAAGCTTTAGGTTGTAAGGAATCTTTTGATTTTTCTTTGAATATTGATTTTTCACATATTGGATAAAATGCGGGCAAAGCGATGGATACTCAAATGCTTTTTCCGGCGCATACTTTGACGGATACCTTGGTATTTTTGCCAGAATCTGTATCTGCTCGGAATTCAAATCTTTCGGTTCACAGCAATAAAATGTGCGTGAGGCAGATCCGACCCCGTCAGCAAGATTTCCGAACGGAACATTGTTCAGATACAGCTCAAGGATTTTTTTCTTTGAAAATTTTGCTTCGAGTGCCAGAGCCAAAAACATCTCTTTGAATTTCATTTTAACGGAAACGGAATCTTTGCGCGGTTGAATAAGCCTTACAAGCTGCATAGTAATGGTTGAAGCACCGCTTACGATCCTGCCTTCTTTGTTGTTCTGCTGCAATGCCCTGAATATTGCAACAGGATTTATTCCCGGATGATAATAAAATGCGGAATCCTCTTCTTCGATAAAAGCCTGGACAAGTTCTTTAGGAAGATCATCCAAAGGATAAAATTCTTTTCTCAGACCGTCTTTCAATGGAAGTATCTGCAAAAGCTTTCCGTTACGGTCATAAAATCTTGTGCTGTACTGCTGATTCAAAAAATCGTCCAGCCCTTCGACCGGAACAAATTTCAAATAAATGCGGAATGCCAGAATCAGAAGAAAAATAATTATAAAAATTTTCAGTACCAACGGAATGTGAAACTTCTTTTTTGCCTTTTCTTTCATTTTTTTACCAAATCTTACTATAGTTAAGTCTTATTATAGTCAAGAAATGGATAAAGGCAACATCTAAAGAAATAAAAAAGCGACGGAAGGCTCCTGATATTCCCTCCGCCGCAAAAGAGTGGGGTAGTCTGTCGAAGACAAACTGATTTTTTTTAGAGCTGCCTCAAATCAGAGGCTCTCTAAAGGGTGTTTGGAAAAACTGCCCTGTATAAACAAGATGGTTCAACCGGCCATGCTGTCCAATGGTTTTGTATCGAAGTTGCGGTAAGCGTAGCTGTAAAGGATTTCTGCAACGTCCCTGAGCGGCTTTCTGATTTTCAAGCCCATTTCATAAGCGAATTCTGAAGCTGCTTTTGTTGCTTCCGGATTCCAGAGCTTTGCATTCTCAAGGTTTATGTATGCTGCGTTTTCTGAATCTGCAATTGCCTTGATGTGTGCGTTCATCAGAGCGAGCGTCTTGTCATTGTTCGGGTTGTTTACGGAGACCAATGCGATC
Source organism: Treponema sp. (assembly GCA_017424825.1). GTDB lineage: Bacteria > Spirochaetota > Spirochaetia > Treponematales > Treponemataceae > Treponema_D. The sequence continues at coordinate 3,200 of JAFPKH010000327.1, forward strand.
CTGCACTTTTTGTTTACGGCCTTTACTCCGCTGATCAGATTGAGATATGCATTGTCGAAGCTTGTAGAATCATTTTTGAAAAGGTTGTAATCTTTGTCACCGATGTGAATCAGAATTCCTTCCGGCTGGAGTGCAGCAATTTTGTTCTGGAAATATTTTCCGCAGTCTGAAACGGACAAACCTTCTTCGCTTTTGTTGTAGATTTCAAAATTGAAGTCGAAAGATTTTGCAAGTTCTGCAACCGGAATCTTTTTGTCCAACGAACCGCCGAAGAGAATAACCGAGTTCTTCATTTCAACAGTAGCGCTCTTTCTGTTGATGAATTCGTCCAATGAATTAGTGTAGTTGGTCATATTGTCCTCCTTTGCTTCTGCAATATTTTCAACTTGTATGCTTTTGATTGCATCGTTTACATCATTTGCAACGGCCTTTTTGTCCAAAGCCTTGTTCCTGATGTAGACGAAGATGTTTGTCATGACGATTGCGAGGTTCAAAAAATAAACCGCAAGCACGTAGTTATATTGTTTGTTGATGAGCTTTGCCGTGATGCCGGCAATATAGCCCGTGATAATCAGAATGATAAAGGGAAGACTTGTGCCTTTGGCAGTTCTTGCTCTGTATGCCTTGATAACATTCAGCGGCCAAGAAAATCCGAAACAGATTAACATTGTTGCTTCAAAAAGATGAGCAATTTCCATTTTTTTCACACTCCTGAACTTTTGTGTTTTAATCTTGTCTACATAATAGCGCATAAAAAAAAACAAGCAATTTTTTGAAA
>JAFPKH010000328.1:0-2772 GCA_017424825.1 Treponema sp.
AAGCCTAATGCTGGTCATACATTTGAGATTTATGTAAAAGATAACCATGGAAATCAGTCTGAATCAAAGACTGCAACTCTTAAGTAATCGAATTTAAGAACTAAGTTCTGTATTAAAACCTTATAAAAAATGCTGTCTGAACTTTTCGAAAGCTTCTTTCAGTATTAAATAAGTAACGGGGCTGTCCTAGAAGTTAATAATAACTTCATATGGACAGCCCCTTTTTCATGTTCAAGCGCTCTTTTTTGAGGATTTTCGCGTTTTGCTTTTTTCTTTAGGCATTCATTAAACGAATCAGTTGCTTAAAATCATATCCAATCATCAACAAGCCCCATTCAGTTCTAACTTTTTCTTTTCCTCGGAGATGAAATCTTCTGAATTTTAGATTACCTTTTGTCTGACCGAAGACGGTTTCGCATTCGGTGGACCGTTTTTTCATAAGAGATTTATATTCTTCTGTTTCGAGAATGTTTTTTACTTTTGTTTTCTGTTCAAGCCAGTGCTCGTTTCTCTGAACCATTCGTCCATATTCTGATTTAGTACATAACTCTCTGAATGGGCAGCCCTCACAGTTTTCACATTGATAAACATCTACAGTCTGTTCATAGCCCGAATCGCTTTTTCTTTTTCGCGTCAGTTTGTAAGGAACAGGATTTCCGCAGGGGCAGGTATATTCTTTCTGAATGGCATCATATTTCCAGTTTTCTGCATTGAATGTTTTCTTCTTAAAACTTCTTTTCATTTCTTTTTCGTAACTTGTGTACTTTACAATTCCAGTTATTTCATTCTTTTCAAGATAATCGTAATTTTCTTCGCTTCCATAACCAGCATCTGCTATCACAGTATTGAACTTACAATTAAGTCTTTTCTGAACATTTTCAAGATGAGGTATAAAGGTTCGTGTGTCAGTTGGGTTCGGAAACACATCATAACCAATTACAAAATTATTCTCAGTGCCAACCTGAATATTGTAGCCAGGTTTGAGCTGACCGTTGAGCATGTGATCTTCTTTCATCCGCATGAAAGTTGCGTCTTCATCTGTCTTTGAATAACTGTTTCTACCTTTGAAAGTTTCGTTTGACTTTTCATATTTTTCTTTTCTTGGAAGATAATCTTTTTCAATCAAACGTTTTGCTTTTTTCAGTTTTTTTTTACATCTTTTGATTCGTCGTCTTCAAGATTATTGATTTCGGCTAATTTTTTATTAATCTGTTCTGCAACTTCCTTTATTTCTTCACTGGTTACCGGAGTATCATCGCCCGTTTCGGCAAAATCTTTGTCACCGTAAATCTGATTTTCTTTCTTGGTAATTTCTTCTACATCTTTGAGGAATACTTTTAGTTTCTCATCCAGATTCTTCTCATTTTTTTCTACAGCTTTTTTCCACACGAAAGTATATTTATTTGCTGCGCTTTCGATTTTTGTTCCGTCAACGAAATATTTTTCAAGGCTGACATAACCTTTTCTGTTCAGAAGCTTCACTGTCGATACAAATATTTCTTCGATTGAGTTTTTTAACTTTTCACTACGGAATTTATTAATCGTCCTGAAATCAGGTTGCTGAAAGGCTGTAAGCCACATTACATTTACATTCTCCCGGCACTGCTTTGCAATCTGCCTTGAAGAATAAGTTCCTGTCATGTAGCAGTAAATCAATACCTTAAGAAGCATGACCGGATTGTAACGACTTGCACCTCCGCCTTTTGTATTTTTTTCAAAAACTTCTTCTATCTTAAGTTCGTCTACTGTTTTGCTGACTATTCTTACAAAATGATTTTGCGGAACCAGTTCATCCAAACTTGGTGGAAAAAGCCACTGCTCGCCCTGGTTATACGGTTTGTATGTGATTTTATCGCTTACGCCTCTGCTCATATTTAAATTTTAGCAGATTTGAATTCACTTGTAAATTTAAAATAAATGAGGCTGCCCAATTCTTTTTGGACAGCCCCTTTTTTTTATACCTACCTTATCCCAGCTTCCACACCCTCACGAAAGATAAATCAATTCGCAGTTCGGGATGGCGATTGTCCAGAAGTCCTTTAGCGGGATATTTCTAACCTGGCTTATGATGCTGTTGTTCATTGCGCCGTGACCCACAATCAAAACGTCTTTTCCCTGTTTAAGGTCTGGTTCTACCACGGATTTAAGGAAATCGCCGGTGCGGGCAAAAAGTTCTTCAAAGGATTCGGCGCCGTCTTTGGCAACGTAATTTTCCGGGTCGTTAAAAAACTTGTAGATTTCCCATTCGGGATGCTGGAAGGCATTTTCGCAGCCTTCAAACTTTCCAAAGCACATTTCCACGATTCTGTCATCGGTGATTATGGGAACGTTTCTTCCCTCCAAAAGGATTTTCGCAGTTTCCTGCGCCCGGATAAGTGGCGAACAATAGCATACGTCAAAATTGATTTTTTTGTAGTGTTCTGCGGCTTTTCGTGCCATCTGGCGGCCTTCTTCATTCAGGGGAATGTCGGTTCTTCCCTGCAGGCGGTATGCGGCGTTCCAGTCGGTTTTTCCGTGTCGTATGATGTAAAGCATACCGAATATTAAACTTCCGCGACTTTTCTTTCAAGGGTACCACTTTTTTTTATCCCCCATATTCTCTGACATCGTAATTCCTTCTATAATAAATGTATGATTACCATCAATTTTTGAATTAATAAATTTTAAAAACTCAGAGCCAATATTATATTTACTTTTCTCCATAATGAAATCAATTTCATGAGTTGAAAAAGCATCACCTAAATAGCATTCTTTTTCACGATTTATTTTTTC
>JAFPKH010000329.1:0-3256 GCA_017424825.1 Treponema sp.
GATTTTCTGAACGACCGACAAATCTTCAATAAATGCACATATCACGCGGATTCCGATCATGTCAGTCAATGTGACCAGCCTTTTTGCTTCGGAGGATTCATCAGGCTTCTGGCGCAATATCTTCTTGTAGTATGACGGAAATGATTTTATCCTGGATTTGAAGGTCGGGAGAGACTGTATCTGTATGGCTTTTTTCAGCTTCTGCTCTATGTTCAGGAGAATCTCGTTGAAAGTGTCGAAATAACTTTCATATATTTCCTTGATCCTAAGCTTGTTCGGAATATCCAATCTGAACCTCTTGACGTTCACTGCAAGGCAGTTTTTTTCAAAAAAAAATAAAAAACCGCCCGGAAAGGGGCGGTTTCACCTTCTGCTACCAGTACTTGACCGGCATTGTCGCATACAGCCTTAAAACCGGCCTGCAATCCAAAGCCTGCAATGAACGATCCGAAAGAACCGTTCACTGCCTTACTGATTAGTTTCCAGCGTTAGAATCAGAATCCTCATTCAAAGAAGCTGTGAATGTGTCCTCTGTTGCCATCTTCTGCTTTTCGATGTAGCGGTTAACCTGCTTGTCACCGAGCTTGCTGATTTCATGAGCCTGGCGCTCTGTTTCCTTCTTTGTGATGATTCCCCAGAGGTCTTCGTCATCGATGTCGCGGTCTGTTTCGAGAACTGCGAGGTCATAGATAACCTTTACATCTTTGAAGTAACCGATGAAGTTGTCACCAATGTCAGAAGCATCGCGTGTGATCTGGAATCCTGCGAACTTCACGAAAGGAATTCCGCGTGGGTAGATCGGGTAAACCCTGATTTCGCGTGTGCGGACTTCTGTGATGTAGTTCGGGTTGTTCCACTGGAGTGTCTTCCATCCGTCGAACATGAGGTTGCCCATCAGGTAGCGGCGCTCAACATTGTCCTGATCCTTGAGGAGGACATAGAGCTGGTGCGGGAAGTTCATACCCATTGTTGTACAAGCGATAGACTTGATTGTTCCGACGTTGCGGATAAGTCCGAATCCGTCTTCGAACAGGTACTTTCCTTTCTGCTCGTCAGACTGTTCCTGCGGTACGCCGTTTGCATCGCGGTCTGCAAGAACTTCATAAGCCTGAATTTCGAAAGGTGGTACGATCTTGGCGTTTGCATTGTTGTTCCATGTCGGGAATACGATGCGGACACCCATGACATTGCTGCCGACGAAAGGCTGGTCGCCTCTCTTTACTTCAGCTGCAACAACCTGTGAGAGAGCAACAGACTGAACGTTTCTTGCAGAAGAGTTCAGAACGACTTCCCAGTTAGGCAGTGCCAAAGATGTTTTCATAAGTGACTTCTGTGTACCAGTGAACGTTGCACCAGCAGCAACAGAATAATCCATTAATGTTCTGCTGTTCTCCTGTGGAACGCCGTCTTCATTCTCAAGGATATCAGCATCCAGCTGAGTGAAATCGATGAGTGTTGATTCCTTTGCGAATCCGAAGGTTCCTGCCAAAAGTACAGCAGCGGCAGTTAAAACTAAAGTCCTCTTCATTCGAAGCTCCTTTTTTTTGATACACTTTTGATGTAGCCTTGTGTAATAGTAAGTATCCATTAAGAAGGCCTTTTTGTCAACTTTTTTTTTCGTCCATTTTCTGCATGGCCTTTCCCGCCAGATTCGATTCCATGCTTTTTAGGCGCGGAATCCTTGAAAATGCAGGAAACCACAGATTAATGAACACCGGGAGACGCCAGTTCCCCATGGTTGCAATCAGCTGTTTCCGTAGACGCTTCTACCGTCAATGTACACCAAAACTGCACTAATTTCTGTGAATTTCTTCACAATATTCACTTTTAATAATTCGATGCCTGTTTGTATATCTGAGGCTTCCCTGGTCGGATAAAGGGCTTCCCGGCTTAGACCGACATAGCACTTCCCGTTTTCAACCGTACAGAACTCCACTCTTGTTCCCGACGCGAACAGATTCTTATACCTGTTGGTCATCGGACCCAGCACAAGTTCCTCCACGAACTGAACCACGGGATCAATATCCTGATTCACAGGAAGATACCTGACTTCCGTGCACACATCATCCGTACCAAATGAGGTGAAGTACATGACCGAACGGTTTCTGTCCCTCCTCAAGAACAAACTTGATACGATTGCTGCACCAGCCAGCAAAACAACGGACAAAGCTATAATGACCACACTGCTTTTTTTCATTTCACAATCCTTTTCAATTCACCCATAGGCTTGATAGAATCCGCGGATTCAACCCCGCACATGCTAATTTGCCCCGGTAAATCCGCTGGAGCGTTCAAAATGACTTACAAACGCCTGCAGTCCATTATATACTCCCAAGGCGACCTTCTTCAAGTAGGAACCGTCATTAAGGAGCTTTGCCTCCGCTTCGTTGGTTAAAAAGCCTATTTCCAGCAAAACGCTAGGCATCATGGAATTTTTGACAACAAACCAATCGTTCGCTTTCATGCCCCGGGATTTGCTCAGATCGCCGACCTGCTCCCCGATGCCTTCAAGGACGAATTTTGATATCAAAATCGATTCCAATGTATACTCTTCTTCCATCATGTCGTTCAGGATTGACTGCACGTCCTCATCATCCGAAACCTTCTTGTCCAGAACCTGCCTCCTGTAGTCCGGTGACAAGTACCAGGCCTCATAACCGGAAACATTCTGATCCAAGCTCGCGTTCACATGTATGGATACATAGAGTATCGCTTCATTTTCATCAAGCTTTACGGAGTTCGCTATTTCAGTCCGCTCCTCAAGCTTTAAGTAGACGTCGGTGCTGCGCGTCATCAAAATCTTTTTGTCGGGATACGCCTTTCTCAGGTAATCCCTGAGCAGAAGACCGGTGGTCAAGGTTATGTCCTTTTCCTGCACGGTCGTCTTTTTCCCGTCAAAAACCCATTCCTTCAATGCACCGGGATCTTTTCCCCCGTGTCCCGGATCTATCAGGATAGCACCTATTTTATATGCCGAAATGCTGTCCGTCCCTGTGAAGAAATCTTCCGCATTTTTCATAAAGGAGCTTGTCGCCATGAGTATGTTGTCCTCGACATACGGAGCGTCCTCCTTTACCAAAATCACGAAATCCTTCAGGACGAAAGAGTTTCCGGCTGAAAAAGAAATGTAATGCCCGTTCTTTTCAAGGACTCCCGCACGGGTAAGAGGATCCCAGTGGAGTTCCATGCCTTCCTTTTCCGCCTCTGCAGAAAGGTTGACGTCCTTTGCAAAGACATATGCAGGAAGCATGAAAAA
>JAFPKH010000330.1:0-5010 GCA_017424825.1 Treponema sp.
ACCGAGGACGGCCGCATTTACGGGAACGGATCTCCAGCCGAGGAATTTCAGTCCCTGGTTTTTACAGACGGCTTCGAAGCGTGATTTTTCGCTTTCACATGCGGCGCTTTCACCGGGAAAGAAAAACTGTCCGATTCCATAATCGCGCTCACCGAGATTTTCAACCAGACCGGCGGCAGCCTTTTTGAAAAATCCATGCGAAATCTGCAGAAGTATTCCGACACCATCGCCGGTTTTTCCTGAAGCATCCTTTCCTGCACGATGTTCCAATTTCTCTACGATAGACAGGGCATTTTCCACAACACGGTGGCTTTTGATTCCGTCAATGCTCACAACCGCTCCGATTCCACAGTTGTCATGTTCAAAAGATGGTTCGTAAAGTGTCTTCATGAAATCTCCTATTGCGCGACAAAAAAAAGGCCGTAGACAAATTCTTTCCTTATAGAAAAGAGTTTGCCTACGACCTCTTTGCCGTTGACTGGGAATCATTATATGAATTTGGTTTGCCGGTGTCAAGGGAAATGATTTTATGCTCAGGGCTTCGGCATGAAATCTATTGATAAATGCAACACACGAGCGGGTCCCTGACATATAAGGCTGTTGACATTTTTTTATAAAAGAGAATAATAAAGCTACAAAATGCGAAGACGCTTCGGAACCGAAATTCCGTTGCGTCTTTTTTTTTAAACTGAGGTGCAAAATGGGCAAAGTAACTGGGTTTATGGATTACAAGCGTGTTGAAAACGGCAATTTTCCTCCATTGGAAAGAATCACGAACTTCAAGGAATTTCATCCGACTCTCGATGAAAAAAAGCGTCGGGAACAGGCGGCACGATGCATGAACTGCGGCGTTCCCATGTGCCAGAGCGCGATAAAACTGGCCGGGATGGTCACGGGTTGTCCGCTTCACAATTATATTCCTGAATGGAACGATGCTCTCTACAACGGTCAGTACGATATGGCTGCGTGGAGACTTTTAAAGACTTCCAGCTTTCCTGAATTCACCGGGCGCGTGTGTCCTGCACTGTGTGAAAAAGCGTGCAACTCAGGATGTCCGACTACAGGAGATGAAAGCGTCACGATCCACGACAACGAGCTTTTTATAATTGAGCATGCATTTTCTTCCGGGTACATGAAACCTACGCCTCCTGAAAAAAGGTCGGGAAAAAAGATTGCGGTTATCGGTTCAGGACCTGCAGGGCTTGCGGTTGCCGACTGGCTCAACAGGCGCGGACATTCGGTTACCGTATATGAAAGGGAAGACAGGGCAGGCGGACTTTTGATGTACGGAATCCCGAACATGAAGCTCGACAAAAAAATCGTTGAGCGGAGGATTGATTTCATGAAAGCCGAAGGCGTGGATTTTATTTTCAACGCCGACGTAGGACGTAATTTTTCTGCGGATGACATACTCAAAAACTATGATGCGGTTGCCCTCTGCTGCGGTGCAAAAAAAGCACGTCCTCTTTCTGCTGCCGGTGTTGAAAATCTTTTGCCGGGAGAACAGGGCGGCCTTATGTTTGCCGTAGATTTTTTGACCAAGGTTACAAAATCAGTAACGGCGCTTAACGAAGCACAGGAAAAATTCGGAAGCGACCTTATAATCACCAACAAGAACATACATCTTTCGCTTGAAAAAAAAGGAATATCGGTTGAAGGAAAAGACGTTATCGTTTTGGGCGGCGGCGACACAGGAAACGACTGTACCGGAACATGCATACGCCTTGGCTGCAAATCAGTCGTGCAGATCGAAATGATGCCTTGTCCACCGGTTGAGCGTGCAGCGAACAATCCTTGGCCGCAGTGGCCGAAAGTCCTGAAGACTGATTACGGAGCAGAAGAGTCCATTGCAAAATTCGGTCATGATCCGCGCGTATACAAAACGACGATCAAAGAAGTCCATTCAAAGAACGGAAAAGTATGCGGAATCAAAACGGTGCAGGTGGAATTCAAACTGGTTGACGGAGTGCGCAAGCTCGTTGAAATCGAAGGAAGCGAAAAAGAACTCCCGGCTGACCTGATTCTCGTTGCGGCAGGATTTCTGGGCTGTGAAGATTACGCTGCAAACGCATTCAACGCGGCTCTTTCACCAAGGAACACGGTGGCAACATCAAGCGGAGAAATCTACCAGACGGCGAACGAAAAAATATTCACGGCAGGCGACATGCACAGGGGTCAGTCACTTGTAGTCTGGGCAATCCATGAAGGAAGGGAATGCGCGGAAGCGATCGATGCTTTCCTTCAATAAACTTTTCTTGACAATACTTAGATCTGGTGTTACTATAAACAGTAACAAAGGCGCGTAAAATTCAAAGTGCCTTTTACCTTTTACCAGATTTATTGAGGAAAGATTATGCAGATGACAGAAAAACAGCTGGAACAAATCCGTGCGCAGATCAAGCGTGTAAAAGAATTCGGAAATCCATTCTATACCGAACGGTTCAAGAACGTGAATCCCGAAGACATAAAGACACAGGCAGATTTTGAAAAGCTCGTCCCGTTTTGCTCAAAGCAGGATTTGAGGGATGCTTATCCGCTTGGTCTTGCCACTGTTCCAGAAGATGAGATTGTCAGAATCCATTCATCAAGCGGAACGACCGGAGCGCCGGTTATCATACCGTACACAAAAAAAGACGTGGAAGACTGGGCAATCATGTTCGCGCGCTGCTATGAGATGGCCGGAATCACAAAAAAAGACAGGATACAGATTACGCCGGGTTACGGACTTTGGACTGCAGGCATAGGATTTCAGGCAGGATGCGAAAAGCTTGGTGCAATGGCAATACCAATGGGACCGGGCAACACTGAAAAACAGCTCCAGATGATGCAGGATCTTAGTGCTACGGTAATCTGTGCGACATCTTCATATGCACTTCTTCTTGCAGAGCAGGTGGAATCACGCGGCATCGGAAAGAACATCAAGCTTAAAAAGGGAATCATAGGCTCTGAACGCTGGGGCGAAAAAATGAGGGACCGCATCCACAACATCCTCGGCATAGAGCTTTATGACATTTACGGACTGACCGAATGCTACGGGCCAGGTATCGGTATCAACTGCGACAAGTCAGACAAGGGAATGCATATTTTCGATGATTATGTCTACCTGGAGATTCTGGATCCTAAAACAGGAGAGCCGGTGCCGGAAGGAGAGATAGGAGAAATCACGCTCACGACTTTGGTCAAGGAAGGTGCGCCGTTGTTCCGCTTCAGGACACATGACCTTGCATCGTTCGTAACCGAAAAATGTCCGTGCGGAAGATCATACCCTCGCATCTCACAGATTCTCGGACGCAGCGATGACATGATAAAGGTCAAGGGAAACATCATTTTCCCAAGCACAATCGAAGACGTGATAAAGTCAGTTCCTGGAACGTCAAGCGAATACCGCGCAATAGTCGAGCATGTTGACGGGAAGGACCAGATGACAGTCATGGTGGAAGTGGAAATGGGGGTTGACCGCACTGAAGCTGCATTGGGCATTCAGTACATCTTCAAGCAGAAATACAATCTTACGCCGAAAGTCGAAGTGGTAGGAATCGGGGAACTTCCAAGAAGCGAAAAAAAGACAAAGAGGATCGACGACAGAAGGTTCAGCTGATCCTATAGATAAAATCCATACGGGGTTGTCCAAAGTTCAATCATGCATGCATGACGGAACCAACAGGGCAGCCCCTTTTTTTCGTTTCCTTTTACACCATTTCCAGATCGCATACGACAGCATCGACCGCACGTATCAGGTCATCGGGCTTGATTTTTATCTGGATGCCGCGCTGTCCGCCGCTTATGCATACCTTGTCATGAAGTATTACGGTTTCATCGATGAAAGTACGGAACTTTTTTTTCATTCCGACCGGAGTGCAACCGCCTCGTATATAACCCGTGATGCCGAGAAGCTCATCAGGCTTGACCGGGGCAATCTCCTTGCAACCAGCTGCCTGCCTTGCTTTTTTCAAATTTATCTCGCTTACCGCACTCTGACAGAACACGCAGATTTCCTTGGTTTCCGTCCGCATGACTATGGTCTTGAAAACCGTTTCAGCAGGAACACCAAGCTTTTCAGCCATCCTGAGCGCAGCTCCTTTTGCAAGCTCATGCTCTCCGTCGTCTTCATATTCCGCACTTTCATACGCAATTCCAAGACCGTCCAGAATCCTCATTGCATTTGTCTTTTTCATGTGGATAGTCCAAACATAAATTGACCGGACTCCGGGTTACGCAAAAACATGCCCAGGCATCCGGTTTTACAAAAAAAACGCTTAGGGTTTTATGGTTAACACTGAATGAGCATACGGGGTATGCTACCCGCTTTCAGATTATTCAGTGTTTCCTTAGCGCTTCAAATTGATTTTTACGGCTCCAGGATAATTCTTGTCTGCACCGGCCTTCGCCTCTTCAAGTGAGCTCCATACAGAACCGCCGGAAACAGTGGTGAGTGAAGTGAGCGTTGCGCTTGAGCTGCTGAAAGTGTAGTAGTATGCGACCCAACCCGGCCTGCTTGAATTGTATCCGTAGAGATAGCCTGACGTTGAAGTTTCTACCCTGCGTTCTCCGCGCTCGAATGAAGTCATGTCGCGGTTATAGCTTTTTGTTCCGTCGCGCAAAAGTGTGTAGCTCTTGAACGTATACACTGAACCGGATCTTTCGATGTCATAGCTGTAGCTGTTGGTCGCACCCGTCCAAGTGCCTTCAAGAACAGGATCAGCAGCCCTTACCGTGCTTGTCGTGGTCGTAAAAAGAGAAAGACAACCTGTGAAAGTTGAAACCAAAATTGCAGCGGCAAAAACAACCGCAATCCTACTGATGATTTTTTTCATATAATCCTCCATTTTGAAATCTCGAATGAGCTTCAATAATCTCCAGTTTAAATTTGATTTAAGCTCTCTGTCAAGAAGTCCTAGGAACAACATGGCTTCAGCATGAAATCTATTGATAAATGCACCACATGAGCGGGTCCCAGTTGACGGCAAAAAGCAAGGCAAGTTTTTTAACGTTAAAAAACTTGTCCCTCAA
>JAFPKH010000331.1:0-3539 GCA_017424825.1 Treponema sp.
AAAGGCTCCATCACAAGGTCAGCCTTTACGGTCTGCACGCCGCCTGAAACAGTGGACGACTTTATCTGTGCGCTTGAATAAAGTTCAAAATATTTTTTCCACTGCTCAGACCAATACGGAATTCCGGCATAGGACGAAACATCCATGATCAATGTGGAAAATTTTTCAGGAAGATTTTCGTTTCCTGCATAAGGCATGACCTGTACGATCTCAGCAAGATATGCAGGCTTGATTGCCTTGGCCGTATCCTGTGCCTCAACAATATTTGAATTCGTTGACGTTATGCAAAAATCCTTGACAGATTTCAGCTTGCGGATTATCGGCTGACCGTTTTCAAGCGATGTTTTTTCCGAAGCGCTCAGCTTGGTGTTAAAAGCAGATGGAAGGGCAAACGCTGATCCGAAAGAAAAAAGAACTGCGAATGCCATTGAGAAAAATTTGACAGGTTTCATCTTATACCTCCAATGATTACGGAACGCTGGCTAAAGGTTCCTTAAAGTCAAATACAGACCACATAATATACTGTTATACAGATTGTGTCCATATCGGCTTGTTCCGAATGATTTTCATTTGTGTAAACCACAAACCTGTGGTATAATTACAGAAAATCTGGAAAATACAAAAAAAAGAAGGGATTTCATGTCTATTTCATCAAAAATAAAGGAATCAATGACCAGCAAAAGTGCAGGCGTAATAAGGAAGATGTTCGAGGAGGGACTCAAGCTTAAATCCATCCACGGACAGGACAACGTTTTCGATTTCAGCATTGGAAATCCGGATCTTGACCCGCCGGAAGAAGTCATGAACGCAATCGAAAAATTCGGAAGATGCAGGGAGCGGAATTTCCATGGATACATGCCGAATGCAGGTTTTCCGTTCGCAAGGGAAGCCATGGCAGAAAAAACATCCGCAGAACAGGGCACGGAAGTCCATGGTGATTCCGTAGTCATGTCAGTCGGTGCTGCCGGAGCAATCAATGCCCTTATGAAAGCGATCCTAAATCCCGGTGACAACGTGATCGTCCCTTCACCATACTTTACAGAATACAAGCATTATGTCGGAAACTACGGCGGAAAGCTGATCGAAGTGAACACAAAACCAGATTTTTCGCTCGATGTCAGTGCAATAGCGGGGGCATTGGACGAAAACACGGCCGCAGTCCTGATCAACAGCCCGAACAACCCGACCGGAAAAGTATATACAGAAGCAGAAATCAAAGAACTTGCCGAAGCTCTTGAAAGCCACGGAAAAAAGACGGGCAGGTATCCTTTCCTGATATGTGACGAACCGTACAGGGCAATCATCTATGACGGAAAAAAAGTCGCTCCTTCATTCCCGGTATACAAGAATTCAATAATAGTGACGTCTTTCGCAAAGAATTTCAGCCTTCCGGGAGAAAGAATAGGCTATATATGCGTGAATCCGGCAAGCCCTGAAAAAGACGACGTGGTTTCAGCATGCATCTTCACGACAAGGATCCTGGGCTATGTAAACGCACCGGCTCTCATGCAGCGTGTCGTCGCAGAAACTTGGAACGCACCGGCAGACATGTCGCTTTACGAAAAAAGGCGAAACGAGCTTGTTGCCATACTTGACGAAGCCGGAATAGAACATTCTTCACCGGAGGGAGCGTTCTACCTGTGGTGCAAGGTTCCGGACGGATTTGAAGGCGATGACATGGATTTCTGCGATTACCTCAAAAAATACCTGATACTAGGCGCACCTGGAAGCGGATTCGGAGGAAAAGGCTGGTTCCGTCTTGCTTATTGCGCGAGCGAGCAGAGCATACTCAACTCAAGGCAGGCTTTCATAAAGGCAATGAAAGAGTGCCCCCTGAAAAAATAGCACAGGAGGAAATATATGAAGATTTTGATGGTTTCAGCCGAGGTCGTTCCGTTTGCAAAAACAGGCGGTCTTGCGGACATGGTGAGCGCGCTTTCCATACAGCTGACCAAAATGGGGCACGACGTAAGGATAGTCATGCCGCGCTATTACAGGATCGACAGGAAAAAGCTTGAGCTGATTCCGGGACCGATGGCGATTGCTGCAGGACAGATTGAAACATGGTCTGCCGTCTACAAGACAACAATGCCGGGATGCGACAATCTTCCGGTGTATTTCATAGACCACGAGGAATGTTTCGGACGCGACGGAGTTTATGGAACAAAGATGGAGACAGATTTCCATGACAATCCGTACAGATTCGCCGTACTATGCCACGGTGCATTCCAGCTCTGCCGAAAGCTCGGATGGTATCCAGATATAGTGCATGCCCATGACTGGTCAACATGCCTTGCTCCGGTTCTGGTCAAAAACGTATGCCGTTACTGCGGATTCGAAAGGACTGCTTCCGTACTGACAATACACAACCAGGGATATCAGGGACAGTATGCAAAAGAACAGTTCCCGGCTCTTGGAATAGACTGGGGAATGTACTACGGTGCAGGATTCGAGCATCATGGCGGAATAAATTTCCTTCAGGCCGGCGTTTCCTGCGCTGACATGATAACGACCGTTTCACCTACATATGCGCATGAAATACAGACTCTTGAAGGCGGATTCGGAATGGACGGTCTTCTCCGCATAAGATCCGACGTAATCAGGGGAATACTTAACGGTGCGGACGTGGAGCAGTGGAACCCGGCGATTGACAAGAGGCTCCCGTTCAACTACTCGGTGAAGGATTTGAGCGGAAAGGCAAAATGCAAGGCCGAGCTTCAGAAAAGGATGGGTCTTGAAGTGAATCCGTCGGTACCTATAATCGGCATCGTAACACGACTGGTCGATCAGAAGGGAATAGCCGAGGTTTTCGCACCGACATACGGATCAATCTATCAGATTTGCACCGACATGAAAGTGCAGTTCGCAGTTCTTGGAAGCGGTGAAAGATGGTGTGAGAACGAAATCAACGAACTTCAGGGAAAACTCCCGAACCTCAGGGCATACATCGGATATGACGAGGGACTCAGCCACCTTATCGAAGCAGGAAGCGATTTCTTCCTCATGCCGTCACGCTACGAGCCATGCGGACTCAACCAGATTTACTCCATGCTTTACGGAACCCTGCCTATCGTAAGAAGAACCGGAGGACTTGCCGACACAGTGGAAAACTACGACGAGCACACTGGTGACGGAACCGGATTCCTGTTTGACCAGCTCACGCCGCGCGCAGTCTATGACACGGTCGGATGGGCAGTCTGGGCATACTACAACAGAAAGGACGACATAAAGAAGATGCAGCAGAAAGGCATGACCAAGACGTTCGGATGGGACAAAGCCGCAGAAGGCTATCTCGACGTATACAAGGAAGCACTTGCAAGGGGATGCGGAATCAGATAAACGGCAAGCCGGGAATTCATGGCAGTTTCCGGCACAAGTACTTCCAACCTTGTTTAAAACAGAAATCCCCGGAACGTTTCAAGAACCGAACCGGGGATTTTTTATTCGAGCGGAGGGTTTAATACCCCGCCCCTCATCTTGAAACTGCGTTGCTAATAGGGGCGAAACCAGGGGTATTAAATCCGACTGCAATACCTTAT